>JBFWKV010000001.1:0-25764 GCA_050252475.1 Candidatus Omnitrophota bacterium
CATTTGGCGTGCCTGTTCATAATTCCAATTTTGCCCAGGGTTAGCGTTTTCGGCATAAGCTAATATACAACAAACCCTAAATACAAAAGTAAAATATAAAATTATAGAAACTTTTATTGTACTCCTCATATATTTAATTATATCTTCCTTACCGGGTACGCTGCAACAAAAATAACTCTCGCGCAGAATATTGTCGTGCATTATTAAAGAAACCAGGCATAAGCCATAAGCCTATCAGCGGGTTTTCTATGGGGTTAACCATTTCAGCAAACCCTCCCCAGGTCTCAGCACATCTTAAGGCATAACGGCTTAAAACTCTCAAGGTTTTAGAACCCAGATTTAGCACTGAACTTGGTATCAAGTTTCCCAAGGCCTGAGTCTTTAACGAATACCGCATTCCTCCCGGAGACAATTCTTCTTCTATGAGACTTTCCATTGAATAAATATTGAACCAATAACCTAAATTGGGTAAAGGAACATTTCTAAGGAATGGCACTGCCCCTCTTAAACTTGCGTTAATACGCTCACCTAAGTTAAGCAAAGTTCTAACATATCTATCGCCTAAACTTAAAAGATTATTTATGGCCCGCAGAGCAAGCACACCATACTGCCTTGGATTGGATAACAAAGTGTACCACTTTCCAGGAACATCAAATATATTAAGTAACTTTCGGAAAGGAAGTGACACAAGATTACTTGGTTGTAAATCGAACCTTACACCAAGCTGGGAAGGACTGAAAAGTAATCCAAATAACCAAGAATAGAATAAATTGGTAATAAACGAATCATCAAGGCTATTGAAGAAATCTATAAAATCACCTTGGGCCCCTGCCATCATATATGTAAAAGGAACGAACGAAATCGCCACGTTAACAGCGCCTAAGAAGCTAGCAACAGCACCTATAACCACCTCTTTGGGAACTGTAATGGTAGGAAGAATTAGTACCTCTGCTGGTAAAATTTCCGCAAGCGCCGTAGTTATGTAAGGAGTAAATGGAATTGCTGCGATTCCCGCTGCCATTAAAGCATGCCTCCAAGTAAAGTCAAAATACTTACGCTCAATTGTTAACTGTCCATCTCTGGGAGCCCAATTATCTCCGGGTTGAGGAAAGGTGAGTCTTTTCAATACCTCGGGATATCTGGGATTTAATCTTTCTACTTCATCATAATAAATATTTAAAATAGATTTTTCATTTTCAGGTAATTCCCTTTCTAATTTTCCATCACCATCAGGATCTTCCCAATTTTTCAACGCCTCCCTCCCTCTTAGTAAGAGATAGAAATGTATACGCCCCATATCATTGCGTTTGTATAGTTCAAAGAGCAAATTGTAAAGATTACCTCTACTTTCCTTATCGATCTCTTCTACAAAATCACCAATAATCATATCAACCCAGCTACAAAAACGATCAAAACTAGCCCTTAACGCCTCAGTATCATTAGTCCCCACTTTTATTAGATAATCAGATGGGCTAAGCAGAGCTGGCTTAGGGCTACTTCCTCTAAAAATTCTTGGTATCCCCAGTCTGTCACTATCGAAAGTAGTCTTATCCTTATAAAATTCTTCAAAATAAGGTTGGGCAAAATCAAGCCACATCTCCCCTGTTTGGGGATCAAATGTGACAGTAGAATGAACCCGATAAAATTTAGTGCAGTCTATACTAAATAAAGTTCCTTCATCAGGAGAATAAGGACTAGAAGCATAAGTGGTTGAAGCAATATTAGTTACTATGTCAGCGATATATTCATTAACCGCTCCTACGAAATCCAAAACTCCCGCCATAACACCGTCCCAAACCTGTAAGAATGTTGAATCTAAACCAGCAAATAATTCGGGATTGTTCCCCTGAAGTTCTTCCATTTTGCTCCTGAACTGTATAATCTGGGCGTAGAGTAAGATTTCTTTCATGGACTCTATGACTTGAGTTGTTAAAGGATCTTCTAAAGAAGAATTCTCTGAAATCTCCACTTTTATCCCCGCTTCATTCCCAACATACATGCCATCCTTAGCAACAGAAGTGCAGATAACTGGAATATCGTTCTTGAGAAAATTCACTATGGATTGGGGATTATCCTCAAATTTAAAATTTGATTTTGTAGTATCTATCCGAAATTCTCCAATTCTTATCCTCCTACCATCACTTGGATCTCTTTCAATTACATAAATATAATGCTCTCCACCAAGAGTAAAATCTATTTGCAACTCTACATCAGCTAGGGAGTTAAATATTGTGACTCTTCTTCTGTTTTCACTCGGTTTCTCATACTTAAACAAGGGAGTTCTGAGAGAATAACTACTATTATAGACTACAAAACCAGAAACTTCATCCAAATCCTCCACAGAAAACGAACCGGTTTCGATCAGAGCTTTTTTATATTCATCCCAGCTCTTGTACCCTATACCATCACTAAGTGGTAATAAAAAGTAGCTTTTAAATTTATAAAATAAACCCCGGTCTTCCTCACTGATGATACCTCCTGTATAAAAGGAACCTGCTTTTGTATATACATATGGCTTTTCAGTCCCTAAAGGATAAATATACATTGTATTAAGCTTAAAATCAAAAGGGGTGTATGTTCTTTCATATCTTAATCTTTCAAACGAATCATATCCCTTTTCACTCTGTAAAAAAGGCTCGATATGAGGCCGATATGCACCGTGGGTTGCTTTCTGCAAAACATAGTAAACACCTAACATGATCTGAAGATTATCCCTGACATCACCATCAAATTGTAATTTTTTGATTCCCAGAAATTCATCTGCGCCAGAATATTCTTCAATAGATACAAAAGTGCCCCCGTCGTCTCCTATGGTAACTTTTAATTTGGTTGAAGCAGTTCGTGGTTCGCTTGGATGAATACGAATAATCTCTAGATAATCGCCGGGTTCTACTGTATAATCATATCCTTTACGCTCAAGGTCTACCTTGAGAACTTCAAGATAGTTCTTCCACAACTCTTTGAATTGGGCAAGCAAGGTACCCTCTTCTCCTGCACCTATGCCTATTGCCTCAAAGACTTCTCGGTATAAAGGGTTAACGTCAATAGTGATTGAACCATCATCGGGCTGTACCAAGTTTTCTATATTTATTCCCATATATGCAGATAATTCTTGCAAGATGGGAATATCATAGTATAATGGTTCTTCTAGCTCATAGTCATATCTAGGGTCTGAAGATCGTCTGAGTGTCAAAAGACGCTCTAATGCCATACCTTCGCCATTTGTTCCAACCCTCATAAGACCAAGTTTATAAGTTCCTCCTTGGGGTAGTTTAACTTGTTGAAGAGCATCTAGATTATCAGGGTCTATCCCGAGCTTGAAAGAGCCTTCAACTTCCTGAAATAAGCAAACATCATATATCTTTAAGGTCTGAAAAGCGTAGGCAAGCTCGGTAGCTAGGGGTAGTAATTTTACAATCCTTTTTGCAGTGGCACCATTTTCATCCCAGTGTATTTCTATGGCATTAATTTTAGTTAAATCTATTACTCTTGAAATTCCTGTACCCTCATTTCCCTGAAGTTCAAAATAATCAAATTCCAACCATCCCGAGACTTTTTTTCTTCCCGTCAAGATATCTACAATATAATATTTTTGCAAATAATGATATTTTGTTCTTCCTGTAGCGGGGTCAATACCGATTTCATCTTTTGTCATTTCTATGTGGATTCTATCATTCCCGGAATAGGTCGTCTGGAATACTGTGGAACCTCTGGTTTCTCTTTCTGTTAGTAATTCTTTACTCCGGGATTCTATTTTACCCTCAAGATCACTCAGTTGGGAATTAATGACACATTCACTAACAACCTGCATAAGTTGTTCTCGATCTACTTCATACACCTGTACTTTATCTTCCGTTTCTGTTGTCGTTGTTATTATGGCTTTTTCAGATGAGAGAGTAATGTCATAATACTTTCCACCCCCCGCTAAAAATCTGAGATTCCCGCCGTAAGTCCCTAAATAAGACATCAAATGCTCCAAATTAATACCACACATGTATTCTTTTCTCACTGTCTGAGGTATTTCTATATGTAGACTTGCGATTATAGATGCATTAGACACCGAATATTCAAATATTGTTACATCCTGCCCAAAATATAGAGGATTAATGGAAGTAGGCGCTACTATAGACAACATTCCTTCACCTAATTTCTTGTAAAATTGGGTATCCAGCATTAATTGCGACGGTTGTTGTAAAGCATAAGTAACAAAAAAACCATCCTCAAGATAATTTCCTAATCCCTCTACGGTATAAAGACCTAAAGGATTATTACTTCTATCAAGCAACTGCACATTTAAAACTCCTCCCTCTCTACTAACATTTATATTAAAGCCAGTGTTTTTGTCGGGTTCAGCCAAATTTTCTAAATTTACAGAGATAGAATAGTTGTTATCTTCGCTTCCGCTAAAATCCTTCCATGTAACAAAGGCACGCTTACCAATTCCTGTTATTAATTCAGCACTTACAGAACTTAATCCTTCTCGGATATTATCTGTAGAGCCATAAATGCACGAAGAATTAAAGCCATCTCCGTTGTCATTTATAAAGAAATACAAAAACATATTTTTTTCTTCATTTGTACCTACTTTTTTAAAAGGGAAAACATACTGAATTACCCCTCCAAATACCCTCATTTTAACATCATCTTTCAATATGTAACCTTCTCTGAACCATTTGTGGTAATAATCTAATAGACTCAAGATGAAAGGTGAATCTTGATTTATATCATATGTAGATAAGATATCTCTTATCCCAAATCCTTTGGGAATATTAATGCGATATATTTTTGTAGGGTCAGGGTATCCTATTTGTGCTATCCTATCGTAAGCTATTACTTCTTCTTCCATTCCCTGCCATATAAAAGGCTTTCCTTCGCTATCCATAAGTATATATCCAGCAAAAGGTGAGACGTCTGGGATTTGTACTAAGTCCCATACGAATAATTCTGGCATTTGCATAGGTAGCATGGAATAAGAAAAATCCTGGCTACTAACCGCAAGATAGCCAGGGGCCTGAGATATACCAAAACTACCTTGCTGTTGAGATTGAACTTGTTGATAAGGAGGACCAAGTGGTGGTAATTGCATTCCTTGAGAAGATTCGGCATAATTACTTCCGGACGAAAAAGCAAATAAACTATTATCAAAACAAATTAAAAAGTTTAAAATAAAAATGGCAAAAAAAACATTCCTTAAATTTTCTATTTTTCTTATCCCATCCATTTTATCTCCTTTTATTCCCTGCTCAATGAATCAGAAGAGGCCACACTGTCGCACGGTTATTGCGACAGTGCAGCTCTTTTCTTCCCAATAGATTATAGAGCTTGGTCGATAAATTGCATTATAAAATCTTCTTGCTCCACAGAGCTTGGTAGTTGTAATTCCCTATTCAATTCACTTATCAAACTACCCACTCTTGCCTTTACTATCGTTGTACCCAATCCATCCTCCGTCGGAATTTCAAGGTTTGCCACTTGTTCGGGGGTAATACCTTCAAGATCTTTCCCTGTTATTTCATCTATTGCTTTTCCTGTTAAGCTCGATATGGCATAATTAATTGTTTGTGCAATGCTATCAGCCGGATTTTTTATCACACCTACTCCTGAGTTATACCTTGCAAGAGCAGCGTCACGAGGAACTGAATTATGAATTGATTCTATTCTACTAGCGGCTATACTATCGTATAAGCTTTCCATAACCTGTGAACCACTCAATGAAGTAGCTACAGCTTTAGACACCCCAAAACCTACAATAAAACTCACCATCACTATTCCTATCCCTATCTTCTTCATCTTCTCCTCCTTTTTGATTTAATATGCTGAATTTATTTTAACACCCCGAGAACGCCCCGAGGCGAGAAATGAAAGTTTAATTTTGCGTTTTCATTTTTTAATCTTTTCTCCTCCCCACCTCCTTTTTTATTTTTTCAGCATTAATTCGCTTGGTTAAGCTTCTTATTTACTCCATATTATATATAACACGTTTTCCGTGTTTTGTCAAGGGAGGTTAGTATTTTTTTTATTGGCATTTTTAAGAGAATAATTTTAAATCTGATTTGCTTTTTCTCGCCCATCATAATCCTCCCAGAATCCGTTTGATGCAGAAAGAAATTAGGGGTGCCGAGGAAATTGTCTTAATTCCTGGAAAAACCGGCAATGTATCCAGAGTGACTAATAATTGAGGAAGCGCTTCTTTATCTTTTAAAAAATAAAATTCCTCCCGTCCTGAAGAGAATTTTCCCTGCACCACTCCCGCAAAAATCTTCTCAGCATCCGCCCCCAAATTATTTACCAAGTGATATACCGCAGATTTTATGGTTCCTCCAGTAGAAGTTTCATCGTCAAGAATAAAAATGTAGTAATCTTTTAATGCGCGGGGAAGAGAAAGTGTTTTCCCGCCTTCTGTCAGAATCTCACCGCTAATAATAACCTCCGTAGCACTTATCCTTTCTTTATTCAAATAACCAGAAATGACATTCAAACCATAACGCTCTCTCAATACCTCACCTGCTTCCTGAACATACAAAAATCCTCCATCATCGGGAGAAAGAATAAGCAGGGGTTTCTGGACTTCGTCTTTTCCCTTTAACGCTTCTATTTCTCGCAATAATCCCTCTGCCAACTGCACAAAACCATTGAGATTGTATACTGATTGGGGAGGAAGAATATCTATGGTTTTTGGGTATCCTTCTTCCTCGCTTATCCAGATTTCTGGATTAATTTCAACTAAACCGCTTCTTTTTCCATAATGGACATTTATGGTAAAGTTTTTATCTAAAAGGCAGTTTAATACTTCCAGAAGAATATAAGCAGAAACTCCTTCTCCCTCTTTAAATTCTTTATCCTGCCGGCTATAGCCCTGATAGGTATTAATCAGGGAAATGCTATTTACTCCTTTTAGCCTCAACAGGGAAAGAGTAAGAATTAAAGATAAAATGTTTTCTGAGTTTTCTGTAGAATGAACTATTACAATGTTTTTTCCGCTTAATTTTTCTGGTAAAGAAACCTTCCAGTGTCCGGGGAAAATCTGTTTTATTTCCAGAAACTGACTTTCTGCCTCTTTTAAGCGAGAAACTGCCCCCTCTACGGTTTCCCTAAAGCGGGGCTGAAGATAAGCCACATGGTCAATATGGAGAGGTCCTTCTTTCTTCTCTTGCGGAACTATTGAGTTTATAGGAAGAAGATAATACTCACCGCTTTGTTCAAAGAGAAGAGAAACTTTCTGGGCAAATATCCTAAAGATAGAGACGATTAGATAATCTTCTTCGGAAAAAGGAGTCCAGTTCTTTAGGGTGAGATTAATTTCTTTTGCTCCATATTGTTTCAGCGTGCCTAAAGTAAGAAGAATCTTCACAAAATCCTCAGAAGAGTTGAGGGTGGCATAAAAATTGAGGGAAGCATTGTTTATCTCTTCAGGACTAACCAGACGCAGATAGTATTCGCCATCAGGAAATTGATTATATTCTAATTCAATCTTATTCCCTTCCTCACTTACCAGAAAAAACCCTGCTTTTTCCTCGCGAACCCGCCTCAAACCCTCCAAACCGTGTCCACCTCGTAGGTGGCAATCGGGGCCACCTCGTAGGTGGACGGGGTTGGGTGTTATCAGTTGTATCAGAATGATCGGAATCAGAAGGATCAGAAGAATAAACCGCTGTCCACCTCGTAGGTGGCAATCGGGGACACCTCGTAGGTGGACGGGGTTGGGTGGTTCGGAGCGGTTAGCAAGTCGGCCAGTAAGGAAAAACAGATTATCTTTTCTCTCCTCTAATCCTGTCAGTAACTGCCTTCTCATCAAGGATAAAGGTAGTTTGAGGGTGCAATTGGAGAAAAGAAGCAGGACAAGAAAAAGATACCTCTCCCAATAAAGCCCTCTCTACAGGGATTTTCTTTCCCTCTCCGGAAGCAAGAAGAAATATCTCCCGGCTCTGGAGAATCATATTCAGGCTAATGGTTATAGCCTGAGTAAAATCAACCCCATTGGCTATTTTTGTCTCTTCAGTTAATTCTACAATTCCAACAAGTCCTTCTGTCTTAAAACCCGGTTCATTAAAAGCAAGATGGCCGTTCCGGCCTATTCCTAAAACTAAAATATCCAGAGCACCGATTTCTTTGAGTTCTCTTTCATATCTTTCTCTTTCAGCCTGAATATCCTCAGCATCACCATTTATCCCTAAAAACTTCTTTAAATTGAGCTGATCAGCTACTGCTTTTCTTATTTGATATTGAAAACTCTCGGGCGAATGTGAACCAGCACCCACATATTCATCAAGCTGTATCAAAATAACTTTTCCCCACACTGGATCCAGTCCATATTGAGTTCTCAAGATTTCATATAGTCTCAAGGGAGTATTCCCTGTGGGTAATCCTATCTTTACCTCGCCTTTTTCCTCGGCAATCTGATGAATTCTTTCCATAAGGATTTTCGCCATGTTCTGTGACATTTTCTCATAATCAGAATTAATAATTACCTTAACATTGCCGATACTAAAGACTTCGGTTTCTCTTTCTAATGAGCTCGGTTTTATTCTGCGAAAGAGGAAATTATCGGCAGAAGAAATTGCGGGAAAGAGAAGTAATAAAGCAGAAATTAAAATAATAAAATTTCTTTTCATCTTCCGAGAAGATAAATAAAAATATTTCTCTTCTGCAAAGAAATTAAATTATCCTTGCATTTATGGGCTAGCCTGTTGGAATAATAACGCTAAAGCAGTCAGTTTCTCAGGAGTAATTGGTCCTTCTATCTCAAACCTCAATGTATATCTTCCCACATCACTAAGTGCCTTCTGAGTTCCCAAAGCCTGAAGAGCATTCTGCATTCCGGTGGTAAATTCGGGAATTTTCTCTCCGGGGATAGTTTGCGTACCCGGGTCAGTGGGAACTACAAAAATGAAGAGCCCCGTATCATGCCCTTGCATAAAATACTGACGATAAGAATGCTCATATAAGGGACCTATGCCAAAAAGGTCCTGCAAACCTGCCTGGCGTAATGAACTGCGGGCAGTTTCCCAGACCCGAGCCCTTTCTGGGGTCTCTACAGCATAGGGTAAAACTGCTCCAAAACTCTTACCCAGGACTTCCCGGGAATAAAGGAGGAGTAAACTGTATAACTCTGCGGGAGAAAGAGAACTTAAAGTAGAAGAGGCTGATTTAATTATTCCTTTATTTATCCCAAAAGCAATTAAACTGCTTTCTCCATTCTCACCCAATAGTGCCATAAATGCTCCATAATCTAAATATACTCCAGGAGCAACCTCAACTCGGTATTTTGTGCGTGCTTTTTCCAGCTCCTCTTCATATGCCTCCTGAGTAGAAATTCCTCTTTCTTTAATCTCTGAAAGCATTGCCTCTTTCATCTCACGGGTAGCCTTTTTCCCTGCTTCTACCCCTGGCTGGTCAAATGGTTGAATTCCCATCATAATTCCCGACATTCCCGTAGCAAATTCTAATGCATACAATAAGCCAATTGCCTCTTCTTTACTTCTTACGGTAAACTCCCATACGGGAACCCCTTTTTCTATTACCTGTCTCACAAAACCATCGTTAGCATCAGAATCACCTAATTTAATCCGGAAAGCAAAAGTTTCACTGGTATAAACGGAAGCATCATAATCCCGCTCCATAATCGGTAAAATCCCTCGACCTTTACCCTCTTTATCCACTTTTCCCTGGCTTTCGGCAACCAGTTGCTCAATCCAGGGACCAATAGCTTTCAATTCTTCAGGTAAAATAACCCGCATATAAATTCTTCCCTGTTTTTCCATCTCAGCCATAAATTTACCTAAGGCATATTTTGCCTCGGATTCCATTGCTTTCTTAGCAGAGGCGAGAATTGCTCTTACATCGTGTCCGGCAAGGGCAGCAGGAAGAAGACCAATGACCGAGAAAATCGTATATCTACCTCCCACTAAATCAGGATGTTCAAAGATGTTTTCCTGGGGAACATTATTGTTAATTAAAAATTGCATTAAAGGACTGTCTTTCTTAGAGGTAGTGGTGATGGCAATAAAGTGTTTAGAAGGATCAAGTCCTGCATCTTTGATTTTCTGATAGGCAATCTGGGTAAGCGCCATGGTTTCAGCAGTGGTTCCGGATTTAGAAATGGAGATAAAAAGGGTTTTAGAGATATCAATAGCGGATAACACTCTTTGAATATCTTCTTCGTCAAGATTCTCCATAACATGAATCCTTGCATAACCTTCTTTTGTTCCCAGAATTCCTCTTATTACATCTCCCGGTCTTGAAGAACCACCCATGCCAATAACCACAATATCGGTATATTCTCCTTTGTGTTTTTGAGCAAATTCTACAATCTTATCCAGTAATCCTTGAGCATTGTCTATGGGAAGAGTAAGCCAGTGAGTGTCTTTAACACCGTCTGCCTTCTCTCCCCAGATACTTTGTAATTCTCTCCACATTCCCGCATTGGGATCAATGGGATACTCTCTTTTAAATTTCTCCATTTCTTCCTGAGAAATCTGCCCCTCGTAATTTCTTACCGTATACTCAACTGATTTTAACGAAGC
This sequence comes from Candidatus Omnitrophota bacterium, assembly GCA_050252475.1. Classification (GTDB taxonomy): domain Bacteria; phylum Omnitrophota; class Gorgyraeia; order DTHP01; family DTHP01; genus JBFWKV01. The sequence goes on from JBFWKV010000001.1 coordinate 10,524, forward strand.
TACCCGGCGCAAACTAAGTTCAAAATTTGAAGAGTTCATCTTTTCCCTCCCACTACGAAAAAGAGAAATACCCATTAGAATAATAAATACCAGCGTGCTTCTATAATACCATAAAATCTTGAATTTTCCCATTTTTCTTCCCCTTTTTCTATTTATTAAAATATTGTTTCTCTATTTAGAGATATCACACAAAATTACTAAATCGTCAATATACGGTTCTATAATCGGATTGCTAAATGAAAACTTACAAAATATCTTTTCCCCATTTTCTTACCCGGCCATTCTCACTCTATTTATCCAGGAATCGATAACTTGGTGAAGCTGGTTCAATCTTTCTTTTGCAGCTTCTGCTGATTCATTACTCACCGCCTCGATATAAATTCTTAACTTTGGTTCGGTTCCCGAGGCACGCACAAGGAAACTACTTCCATCAGTAAAGATTACTCTTATCCCGTCTTTTACACCGTCAACTTCAGTAATAATATTTCTAACCACACAACCTTCCCCAAATACTTCTCCTGCTTTGAGATTGCCTAAAACAGAAAGAATTCTCTCTATGGTTTGCCGCGCTTGAATACCCTTCACTTCAATTGCCCAACCTGTATTCCGGTAAAATGGATGGAGACCTTCGGGAAGTAAACCGGCCTGTGAACGTGCAAATAGTTCTTTTTCTATTGCTTCTAATTTTTTAAACACGACTGAATCGGGTCTTACCAGGGGAACAAATCTATCGCCGTCGGAATCCCAGAGTATAATTACCTCCTCTGGAGAATTTCTACCCAGTTCCTGATTCCATAAGGCAAGGGCTTGTAAGAAGAGCACTGAAGACATTACTCCATCTTTCTCATAACTGTGGGGCATAATGGCAAAACCATCGGCAAATTCCGCACCGTATAAAACAACTTTATCCTTACCACCTTCCTGGTCATTGTATTGATGTGCCTTATCGCCAATATATTTAAATCCCACCGCTACATCAATTGTTCCTACTCCAAATAAATAATTTATTGCCCTTAGCATATTGGTCGTAGCATGATTTTTTACTGATACACCATTATTTGGTAAAGCTCCTTGAGAACGTAATTTATCTAGATAATAATATGCCAGTAATATTGCTATTTCATCTCCTGTAAGCATACGCCACTCGCCACCGCCGGCTAATTTAATGGCTAAATCGGGACTACCGGGTAAGCGGGGATCCGGTCCTCTTAAACCCGTAAAGTTGGGATCTTCTTGCGCATGTTCATCCACAATCTGATAATCGTAACCGAGGGCTTTAATTGCCTGGGGACCAAAAACGCGGTTTCCACCGTAAAGGGGATCAAGGGTAATTTTTAGCAAACTCTGCATAGAAGGAGTAACTCGCTCATCCCGGCCATGCTCTACAATTGAATTCAAATAGAGAGAATCAAGTTCTTCACCTAAGAAAACCAACAAACCTCTCGCTTTAGCCTCCTCAAGAGGAATAGCTTTTACCTCTCCGAGGTTGACTGATTTATAAGCATCAGTAATTATCTGGGTAGGCTCAGGCATCAGTTGAGCACCATAAGAAGCAGAAACTTTGATGCCGTTATAGCCCGTAGGATTGTGACTGGCAGTAATCATCACACCACCTGCAACAGAAAGACGGGGCAAAAGATGGGATACCCAGCCAACATTCTTATCTGAAGAAGACATTACTACTTTTATATTATGGGCAGTGAGAATACCTGCAATTAACTCGGCATACTTTCTTGAACCGTCACGTGTATCATAACTAATGAGAAACGGCTTTCCTTCGGGATTTACCCCCGGCGTAAGAAGATATCTTGCCACTGCCTCGCCTGCTCGCTTTACGGTATACTCGTTTATCCTATTTGGACCAACACCTATCTTACCACGCATACCCGCAGTTCCAAATGACAAATCAGTATAAAATGCATCTTTAAGTTCCTCCCAGTTACCACTATCAACCAATTCTTTTATCTGGCGCCAGGATTCTCCATAATCATCCTCCAGCCATCTTAAAATATTCTTATAGGTAATTTCTCCGGTGGGGTCAGGAGTGCTATTTAATTTACCCTCATTTTTTGCCAGAATAAGAGTTTCTCTTAATTTGTTTTTCAGGATAACTTCGCTATCCTTTATCCTCCTAGCAAGATAATCATAAAGACAACATCCAGATGGATCCAATTGCACTCCAGATGAAACAAAAAATAATATCAAAATACTGGTAAGAAATATCTTATTTCTACCCATAATTAATCCCCCTCCTTTTATGCCTGTAAAAATATATTATCTTTTTTTCTCCAATCTTCCCTAATTACTAATTAATCCTTTTTCTTATAAAATATAACATCAATTATCTTAATCGTCAAGAGGGGGATATCCATTGGATTGCACCAACATATTCTAGACCAATCTATTTCTTTATACTAAAGAATTAATCGTTAGGAAGATGGATATAGATATCCGCTCCCATAACCGGATGGTATCCCAAACTTGAAACCACATCTTCTGCTTTTAGCAGAAATCTTTTATCCTCAAATCCTGCTTGTTTCGTTATCTGTTCAATAACTGTCCAATCGTACTTGCCAAAAATACGGTAATTTGCTCCTCCCAGAAAAGCAATCTTAAAAGGTGCAAACCTTTCCAGATACTGCCCCAGGTTGAAAAGATGGCTGTAGCCAACAAATACCATTATCCTTCCCTCAGGATTACGCATAAGAAAATCAGAAATCTTCTCGCTCAGGAAAAAATCAGAAGTCCGTTCTCCACCATTATGCAGAGCTATCGGTCTTATTCCATGTTTCTTTACTACCTGAATCAACTCTAAATATTTTTCGGGAGCCCATCCCCAGAAATCTTTTAATATCTGAAGAATCTCTTCCTCCAGATGGTAGTTGGCTTCTACTTCATACTCAGGAGTCTCAAAATATCTGTCCAATATCTCCTGTTTATCAGCAGGAAACATCTCTAAACCTAAATATCCGAAACCCATTTGTTTAAATTCCTCCATATGCTTGATTAGTTCGGTTTTGGCTGAGAGATTGGCAGTGCCTAAAAGGGGATTACCATGCATCTCGCCAAAGATAACCACTTGAGTGGACGCAGGTATTATTTTTCTATAGTCCATCTCAAAATTAGCATGAGCAAGGAGTTTTTGCTGAGAAAATCCTTTTATTCTACGATAGATGTGGTAATATCCATCAAAAGCTTCATCTTTATAATTGGGTGGGAAATTACTCGTTAACCACGTACAAAAAATAACCCATATAAATACCCCTCTCTTTATTAACCAAAAAACTTTATTTTTAAAATTAACCTCTTTCTTACTCATAATTTTCTTCTTAGTCTTAACCTTCATCGTTTTTGTCTTATCTTAAATAAAAAAGAGCTAATCTTCGCCCCTTGTTGTAATCAGAGTCCTCCCCTTCTACATAAAAGTTAAAAATTTGATGATCTTTCTTAATCGTTCTTCAAGGTCTTTGGGCTTCCCACTCTCTTAAAATTTCTAAAACCTCTTGATACTTTTCTTTAGGAAACGACAAGCCATAAAATACATATGACACAAACACATCACCATGCCCCGCACCTGAATAGTGTATGCTATTCAGCATAAGGTAGTTATATTTACCCCTCTTTTTAAACCAATCTTCAGCGTATTTTAGGGACTATCCCAGGAAAAGAAAATCGCCTCCAAAGCCATTTTTAATTGTTGATATACATCCTGGGGTATCTCAATACCTTTATCCTGTTTAAGCCTCTCCCGATAATACAAACAAAGTTCTTTCATCTCTTCACCGCTTAAATGGGTTAAATCATACTTATTTTTACTCTGTAAAAACTCTTGCTGAAGATTAAAAAATAATCTTCTTCAATCTCTCCGGAGTATACTGTAGAAGCAAAACTTTCTATAAATCTTCGGTAAGTATCGTAAGCAAAAAACAATCCTTTCTCACCGCCTCCTCCTAATTTCACTAAACCTTGGACATTGGAGTCATTAATACCTAAATTTACTACTGTGGGAAGAATTCCGGGCATTTTTTCTGGAGGAGCACTGCGCACAGATAAGATTAATGGTTTATCCTCTCCACCAAATCTTTTGCCAGTTTTTCTTTCTAATTCTTTTATTCCTGCCAACACCCTATTCCAGAGGTAATCACTCACTTTCCCCTCTTTTTTGTATTCCTTAAATCCCCTTCTGGTGACCACAAATCCTTCGGGAACCGGAATACCTAATCGCATTAAATTCCCCAAATCTTTAACCTTCTGTCCTACACCGAGATAAGCAGGTATGTTTTCCAGAGAAACTATTGTTTCCCCGGAAACTCTTGCCCTTCTAAAAAACTCCCCTTCAACATAGCCATTCGTCAGGGGATAAAATATAAAAGTAGAAGCCAACCCTAATATAATTTGTTTAATTCCTCGCTTCACTTTAAATCCTCCTTATACAATTTTTTATCACAGCTTTAAGGTACTGTCAAGAATCACTGAGACTACCACTCTATTACGAAAAGAGAATTGACCTCTCTTACCTGATTGGATTTAGACTTTGGGCCGGGCGCAGGAAGGTTTATGGTAAATAAGGTATTATCTGGGAAATAGCTGGTACTTACCGAGGAACCTCCATCAAGATTTATCGCAGCTTTATTTTTATCATAGATTTTGAATGGGGGACTTGGTTTTCTAACACTTTTGCTTTAAACTCATCTTTAATTTTGATTTTGCTCCCCTTTTGTCAAGTTTTTATTCTATACAAATCGACCCTTTCGCTTAATGGGGAGTCAATATTCCTCCCAAGATTTCTCCAAGCAGCTGGTAAACCACATTCTCAGAAAGAGGCCATGCGTAGTCAGGTTCGAGTGCAATAAAAACAGCCTCAGCCTTTCCATTTGAGACAACTTCATTAATATATTCTACTAATTTCTTCGCATACAATGGTAATCTATGGCGCTCTACTTGTAAATGCGCCACTTCATCAACACCTTCGTCATCGTTTATAAAAGGATACCCTACAGAAAACCAGTCAAAGTCAATACTTATAACAATTTTTTCATATTTCCGCAGATTATCATTATCTATAAATGAAATTGGGAATTTAATTCTATCTATAACTCTTTCAGGTGTAAGATCAGGTTCCGTCGCCGTTTTTAGAATACCGTCTTTATCTTTAAAGATATCCAATGTAATTTCCTCCTGCTTTAAAGAAAATATGGTTTTTTTCTTCGCCTTGCTTTTTGTATATATTTGGCTGAATAATTCTTGCAGTGCTCCTTCGATACCCCCTTTATAACGCGTGTCCAAAAACGGATGTTCTTCTGCCCGCAGAAACTCAGGAATCACCCAATGTACGCCGGATACCAGCTTCGCTAATAGAGAGGCTAATACAACACCTTCACTTGAAACTACAAATTCTTTAGCATCAGCACCTCTTTTTTCCCACGATGGTCTTAGAAAATAAGCGTCGTGATGTGCATCGAAATTAACTAAAGTTGTATTATCACTCAATAAGCCATTTATCCGAGCATCCATTAATGCTTCGAATAAACCGCTGTGCGTAGCACATATATATATTCTTGGTGAAGTATCAAGCACGAGAACTACTGAATAATTATAACCTGGCCACATCATCTTGTTTTCTCCGTAAATATATTCCAAGATATAGGCACTTAACTCTGAAATATCTATACCTTTTCCTCTAATAAATCTTCCTATGTTTATTTTAACTAATTTCTCCCCAGAGCTTAAAAGTGCATACCCTCTATTGGTGATTAAATTGCCGTCTTTATCTAGAGAACCTATTATTCGTGTTCTTCGGAAAAATATACAAGCCTGATGTCTTAAGGGAAGAAAAGTAGAGGAAAGACTACTCATTATTGATAAAAAAACATATAAATAAGAAATCACCTTCTTCAATTTTTTCCTTCCATGATTATTTAATTATTATTAAAAGTACTAAATAAGCCCGCAAAAATCGTCTTTCTATCTATCTTATTATCTTTTAATTTAATTTTCTTTATTAAGAACTTCTTCAAGAACTTCATTAAGGACCGCTGGAAGAAGACTCTCTAAGATAGTTACAGTAAGGCTCTGGGTTGAAGAATCTAATTGCTCCCATTCATTCACCACAATTTCATCATAGTCAGCACTTCCCCCATATTCTCGGGGAGACTGGCTCGCTCTTACATATGTCTCTCCCAGCAAAGGCCAATCCTGAGGGTTTCTACCCTGGGCTCTTAATCGATGTTCTATTCTTCCTACCATCTCTCTAATAATAACCTTCATTGCTGTCAGAAGTAATTGATTTCTTGCAATTTCTCCATATATATCATTCGCTATATCAACAACTCTTTGAAGGTTAAGCGGAGTGCTAAGTTTTGAGTTAACCTTTGTCAAATCACTTTCTTTCAATAATCCTGTTGATTGTAACCATGTATAAATATCGGAATCCGGATGTAAAATCTTATAACCAATAGCTGCTAATATGGCATTCTTAACATTTAAGAAAGCTTTATTTTCCTCAGGAGTCAAACCTTCGGGAAAACTAATTAAATTAGGTAGTTCCTGAGCAATAAATTTTTCTATTCCCCCTCTCAACAATTTCTGAACATCTAACCCTTCAACTTCTTCTTGGTATTCTAAACCGAGTTCCATAATCATCCGCCGTTTAAATTCTTTTATAGAGATAGGAGCAATGAAAATAGAAGTTGCTTCGGGGAATAATCTCCTAACATGGTCAAACCATACCCGGTCTCCCTCTAAGATTACAATCTTGCCATTACCTTTTTTGGTAGCCTCTTCTATTTTTCTGGGATCAAGACCTTGATAATAATCACGCACCGGTTCAACAATTATACCTTCTTCATCGCGCAATCTGAACAATTCCTCCTGAGACACAAACCAGTAATGCACACCGTTAAATTCAGTATAAGCTATAATTCGACCATCTGTTAATATCTGAAATCTTTCTTCTATAGCTGGAATGTCTTGCCGGGGAGAACCCGCTAATATTACCTTCCAATCAGGAAAAAGCACTTCCTCCAACTCATCTTGTTTTGTCTTGTCCATTGTCAGAATAGCCTCTCTTTGCTCCGGCGATAATTTATCCAAAAGTTCCTTCATGGAAGAAGGAAGATTACCTTGCTGAGACAAATCAAGATATAGTTTTATCGCGGAATAACGAGGGTCAGAAGAGGTAAAATTCACTCCTCGCCGTTGCCGAGTAGCATATAATAGAAATCGTTGAAATCTATCAGGATATAATTCCAGCATCCTTTGTTTAATTGTTCCCTGTCCAACTGCAGAGGGACCGGAATGAACAACAAATTTATGCTGGCTTTCTATACCAGCAATAACCTCGGGAGATAACGCCTCTAAAAGATACTCCAGATAGGCTGTTCTTGTCCTTCTTAAAGAATCACCAGTGGAAGAACCGCTGATGGAAGAAATGGGTATGGCAATACTAAGAGAAAGAATCAAGAATAAATATAAAATTATGTTCCTAAATACCTTCTTCATCATTTACTCCTTTCTTGCACAAACAACCCTTTTAGATATTGCACTACATTATCGTGAGAAAAATACATTACAAGTGCACTTGAGTAATCACGGAAACTTACTTTTAAATCATCTAACAGCTCAACAAGCGGTTTAAATGCTATCTCACTTACATCTTCAGGCTTAATTTCATTAAATTTACTCAGGAGAACCTTCTTTTCTTCATCTGACACTACATACATAAAAAGTGTTAATCTCTCTGCATTATTAGAAGGGTTATCAGAATAATGAAAATAGATATCTCCTACAAACCCATCTTCTTCCACATCATTTCTTCCCACTTTTATAAACTGATTTTCTTCCCCTATCAAGATTAAGTCAGTTCCATCTAATTCTAAACCTATTTCTTCTTTGAGTTCCCGTATGATAGCTTCACGGGGTGTTTCTCCCGGAGCAATATGTCCCGACGCAGAGGCTTCCCATCTATTAGGTTCTGCTACATGGGGTGCTCTTTTCTGTAGCAATAAATTCCCTTCCTTATCAAATATTAAAATACTTACTGCCAGATGCCAATCTCCCTCTCGATGAATAGCATCTCTCTGTTTTAATATTCCAGTAGGCCTGGCGGTATCCTTATCCACAACCTCAAAATATTCAGGTATTTCTCTTTCCAACATTAGTTCTCTCAAAATAGATAAAACTTCACCTGTTCCATAATCACTACCCAATCTTTGATTAATGTATTTTACAACTTCCTCGGTCTTAAATTCTACCGCTGGATTGTTATTTATAAATTCTTTTATTGCCTCTTTGACCTGCAGATTATAAAAAAATTTAGACCTTCTTAGGGACAATAATAAATTATTTGAAGACACAAGAGGTATTATTAAATTCATGGATGCAAAAGCGAATAAAAATATTATTCTACACATAATATTTTTAATTCATCTTTAATGTATTACTCACCTTGGACTTATCACCGTCAAAAACATAAGTTCTAAATTATCTTCGCTTTCATTCTTAATTTCGTACCCGGTGATTCTACCAGAAATATCTCCACTAACTTCTGCACCAGCCGGCAATGTGTTTCCATCATTATTTAATACAATTACATCTCCTCCATTAAAATTAAGGGTTACCGTCCCACCGCCTTCATAATGGATTATTACCTTCCCTTTGATTTTGGCAATATTATCTTCACTTAACCACTGAGTTGTTCCTTCTGGCATATTTTTAGGCCAGGGGAAAATACGAATAACCTGGGTATCATCATTCAAAGGAATAAAGGGCATCGTCTCCGTTGTCTTCCCAGGTTTAACCACCACTATCTGTGCCTGAAGTGGTAATGGATCCTTTTCCACAATTCTACCCTCGGCGTCAAATACCACAAACCCTCCTGCATCAAGCTCTACAGCCGTAGGTATCCATCCGTGATATTTCTCATAGACCTGAGTATAAATTTCTCCCCAATTACGCACATCTTTTACTGGTTCTTTTCTTTCCATAATTCCTTTCGGCCCTCCCGTTCCTTTACTAAGTTGTCCTTGGGGATTTTTCAGAGTAAAATCCGCGGTAGGATAATCATTGGGATTTTCAAGTTGATGGTTTATACCTTCTTTTGTTTGATCATCTATAGGAGCCAGACTTTTATAACCAAAGTTATATTTTTCTGTAGTAGCAGAGTGAATAAGTACATTATCTGATAGAAATATAGTTTCTTCTTCAAAGCCTCCATGGTTATGAGCATTTTGGGGTTTATGAGGTCTATTCTCAGCTTCAGTTATGGCTAAACCATAGAAATTTGCTCTTCCGGTATGAAACGCTATATACTGCCGCATTGTCCCATCATCTCTATACTCAAACCCCATTTCTCCTCCCCGCAAAAATTTCAATGCCCCAAAGGGAATAACCGCAACCTGAACATTTTTATCTTTAACCATATAAAGCACATTCTCGTCACTAACCGTATAGGCTCTAAGGTATAATTCATAAAGATACTTACTTATAAAGGGAATTCCAGAATTTCCTTTAGCTAAGTCTAATAAATCCTTAGATAATGGAAAAGCTTGTTGCATCCTTTCAAAGCGAAGGTGATTCGCTTGTGGGGTAACATAATCAGCAAAAGTGGGAGCATTGTTTTGTGCGTCTAACATCTGTTTCTGTAATTTTATTAAACCTATCGTTTGAGCATTGCCATCGCGGTATCCCCTTATTTCTTGAACCAAAGATTTTAAATTAGTATTGTTACTATTTACTAATAGAAAAATCAAAAAATCACTTAATTCCTGTGGTACTCCGCCGTTCTGTAACCCACTCTGTATTCCGTCAGAGGTTAATTTACCCCCAAGATACCCATCTAGAACACCTGCAAGCAAATCAAATTTTCTATCGCTTCTTTCACCCGGGTAAGATTCACGAGCTTGTTCAATACGCTGCCAGCTTTGAACAACTTGCGCAAGAAATTCTAACTCAAAAGCTCTTCTAACCCGGCGCAGAGAGGAAGTTGGGTTAACAACCGGTGTGACTACTAAAGATGGTAATAAGATAAAATAGCAGAGTATTCCGATAAATCCAAATTTAGATATCCATTTTTTTCTTGTTTTCATAAAATCAACTCCTTGCTAATTTAATAAATTCTTTCAATAATTCTGCATCCTCAACAGATAAGCGGTAATCTCGTATCAAATCAGCTACTATACTGTCCAATCTTGTCACATTTCTTATGTCATCCATTAATTCATACATTTTTCTCGCCGCATTAACTAAGGCTGTTCTTTCCGGATATTCCGAAATCAAAGCCTGAGCATAGGCTCTGATTTTAAATGCCTGAATGGCTTGGGCGGTTTCTCTTTCTTTTGCCAATGTAGATTGTTCAATTTTTGCTCTCTCTTGATAAATTGCTTTCAGGTATGTATATACGGCATCCTTTGCCAAAGACTCACTACCTCCAAATTTACTTGCCAGTTGTGTTCGCTCCTCCATACTAAGTTTTCCCCAAATAGAATCTCTCAGAATAGTTTCCAATTCCGCACTGGGATTGCTTTCAAGTAGTTTATAGAACCTCTCAAATTTGAGTTCTAAACGAAGGGCTCTTGCTTTTCCAATTCCTAAAATCCTATCCAATTTTTCATCGGCCATGGTCTCTGCAGCCTTAGAAGCGTAAACTTCTTTAAACGCATCTCCAACCAATTTCATTAGCGGATTTTTCTCAATATTTTCAATAGCCTTGGCTAAACTCTGGGTTGTAGCCTCGGTTAAGAATGCTAAGGTTGGCTGAAACAAGAAAGCATATCCTAAAGTGGGAGCAAATCCCAATAAAGCCATGGGATTAACGATGGCTAAATCTGCTATGGCAAGAGCTCCAATAATTGGTGAGGGGAGTAATTTTTGATAACTTGCAGGTATATTCTTAATTTTCTCCATTTCAGATATAATCACCCCTGGCGTTCGAGGAACCATTCTCATCTGCATATCCGCTGTCTTTATCTCTTGATATGCCCTCCAGTTTATTACACTTTTCAGCCATATAAAGGGAATATAAAGTCCAGTTGACCACCAAAATTCATTCCATGCCCTCTGGGTATCCTCCCAGATAGTTCGCAGATTATCTGCAGGCTGAAATCCCTCCTCTCTCAAATCTCTTATAATAGGAGCAAGCCACTTACCCAAACCAATTATAGCACCGAAAACTATACCTGCGCTTATCAAGTTTGATACACCCACCCCCGTAAGCGTATAAAGACTACCAACACTACCTGCTATAAAATAAGAGGCAAGCAAGGTAGCGAAAGCAGGTGGCATGTATATACTCCTCGCTAAGTTGGTAAGAATTCTCTGTCCCTGGGCACTCAAACGCGGCAAGGGGGTGTATTCTCGACCGGTAAATGCACTATAAATTCTATAAGGAACACCCCAAAGTATTCTGGGAAGATATTCTTTCAGAAGGGTCTGAATATCTCCCATTGTCCACTCTGTCATTCGGGCAAGAAATTGATATAATGTAGCCTTAGGTTCATCCCCCCAGAAAACATCAGTGAGTCCCAATACCGGCACATACAAAGTAGGTCTTTCGTCCTCAGAACGAGCGGTGGGATCGGCTATCTCTTTTTCTACCAGCATCCTATAATAATCCTCTACCCGTGCTCCCCATTTGCCATACATTATTCCTCCGAATATTCTCCAGTTAGTATATTCACTAAATCGGAGCATTTCTCTTGCTAAGGTATCTATGCGGGTAAACTGAGAAGTATAGGCATTGGTATTTTTAAGGGCAGGTTGCATAATTACGTATTGTCTATTATCCGGATGGGCAAACTTGGCAATCATCTGTCTTATTGTCCCCGTCGGTAAGGTAGTATCTTCATCAATGACAAAAATGTATTTTATTCTTCCTGTTTCGTCCACTCCCACTATCTGACCACTTTCATCTACAACAATCCCCAACTCCTTAATATTACCCGCAATATAACTAAATAACGGCTCAAAAGGATCTCTTCTTAAGTCTAAACCAATATAATTACCACGTATAATTTTCCCGCTTTTGTCCCGGATTATCTCTCCATTTAAAGCATCTACCATTATCTGTCCCTCTCCACCGATAAAATCAGGAGAACTGGAGATTAACTGAGACCCTTTATAGAGTCTTCCTTCATCAAGGAGATATACAAAAGGAACTTCTTTAAAAGGCTTAGTGTAGGGATTGGGTATGCTTTCCAGAATACCAGGATCGGTCTTGGAAGTATAGAGAAACCTTATTATTCCCGCTTCTCTATCTACAATAAACTCATTCTCGCCGGCAATTAGGTTTCCATAAGCACCATATAACTTGCCATCTCTTATCTCATAGAGATATTCAAACTTTATTCTATCTTCCGTAATTGGACGACCCCGAGAATCTCTAATTACATTACCACTACTATCTTTAAGTTCTCTTGTCTTACCATCAATATAGAAGTTGTCGCCAAGAATCCTTATATTTCCTCTCCTATCCCGCGCCCTCAAATCAGCCCGTGAACCTTCTAAATGAGTTTCCGGCTGATTTAAGGCTTTGTATATAAAGGATAATAAATCATCTATTCTTCCTTCCTTTCTATTATATCCTTCTTTAAACTGCCAGTTTCCTTTATTTCTTATAAATAAAAACACATAATTTTCAAGACCGGGATATTTTTGCAAAAGCATGTTGTAGGCATCTATAGTTTTCTGTCTGAACTCCTCGGTGTCCACATCTATAACTATCGCTTGCTTTATATTGGGGTCTCTTATCTCACCGTTAGCAATCTTTCTCCTTATCGTTTCGGGATCTTTAAGTTCTTCTTCACTAAACTGCTGTCTTAACCACTGGTCAAGAAGAACACTTTCTGCTAATTGAGAATCTTTTACTACATACATCTGACGCACAATCATTCCTTTATGGTCAGCAGGAACTCCTTCTTCTATTATTGATTCAACCTCGGCGGCCCGTTGATGGGGCAAAACCATATCCAGAATGCCTGATAAGCCAAGTTCTACAATGGGTTTTACATTAACATAGGTAAGGAAACCTAACCAGAGTCTAAATAACAAACTGGAAGGCTCTCCCCCACCTGCCAAGTAAACCCCTGTGGCTAAACCAGCACTCAATATTGTGGAAGCAAGCCTGAATAATGCTGCCCTCCAGTTAAATCCACTGGGTTCAACTCTGGGGGGCAGAGCAGTATCAATACTGCTTCTCCGCATATCTCTTACGATATTTAAAGCATTAAAATAAACCTCTTGTATTTCTTCTGCTTCCATCTGCCCCAGAGCAGACTTTGCCATTTGTAATTCAATATCCGTTAAGCCAGGAATTAATTCACCCGGCGACCAACCAGTAATTAATGTCATAAAAACCAATGCCTGTCTTACTTTATCTAAATCATATCTCTGCCCTGTAAAAAGCTCTTTCACGCGGTCTAAAGCCTGCTCTATAATTGGTTTGACATTCTCATTTCCCACCACTGTTTTCAATTCTTCTAAACTTATGGGTGGCGAGGTCTCCACGGGATCAGCGTAGGAAACACTTCCTACAAGTTCCGCCATAGGAACAAGAAGGGCAATATGAGAAACATCTGCAGGATTGAATTCTCCATTTAGAAGATAATTGGCAACCTCTCTCAATCTGGTTTCATCTACCTTAGAAAGTAATCCTTTTATATCGCCTTTAGCCTCAGGGTCCAGCCTTAAAACCATATCCAGCCATATCCATGGTAGAATTTCTTCGTCTGAAAGTGTAATATCTTTTCCACATAATCTACCTATGTCATCCAATACTGTACTGACATTTCTAAATGATTCCTCTGCCATTACAACCAATTTCTCTTCTTCGGTTCCAAAAACCTGACTTAAAGAGACTAAATAGGTTGCTAAAGTATCTCTTAATGCAGGAGAGCCTACACCTCTGGCATCTAACAACCCTTTGATATTCCTCTGAGACCACTCCACTTTAGCATTCAAGGCAAGATAAAGGACATAATCCTGATTGCTGAAATCGGGATTCTCTATCCCTAAATTTACCGCTGCTGCGGTCTGTAATTCACTATTCTTAGAAAGCTCAATCAACGCCACGAGCCTATCCACCAATTCTGTTCCTTTCAAATCAGTATATAAACCTTCAATGAGCCCAAAAGCTATCCAGGGTATAACATGTGCGGAGCTACTATCTCCGGTAAGTTCTGCTACCTTTCTCTCTATGGAAGAGATACCCGAAATCAAATCTGTAAATTTATCTAATACTATTTTCTGTGGACTCTGAAGCCAATTACCCGTCTGAACTAATACTCCCAATAATCCTTGATATTTCTCAACTCCCCTTTCACCCAATTTATTCCTCAGAATTTCTTCCATTTTATTCTGAAGCAGGATGAGTCGGGAATATTCTGCAAGTTCGGCTACCTGAATTGGATTTGTAAAATCTAAACTCCCTACCCCTAAAATTTCTTGGACATCTTGTACCACATTGGGCTGGCTAGCTATATTCATAATCTCCTGGAAGTAGTCTTTTATTTCTTGAGGTTGTAAAGTTTTTTCTCTTATGCCTATCTCTACCGCCACTCTTAACCAGGGCAAAATATAGGCAAAGTCTTCCTCCCCAAATATTCCAACCATTCTTAAACCCGGCATAATCAAATCAACATTCTCTAACACTACCCTCGCATACTCTTTTAACTCTTCCTCCGTAATTCCATAAGTGATAGATAATTCGGCTAAGCTATTTGCGAGGGCTTTTACATGAGTGAGTCTAACTGTCTGGGGAAACTTTCCTAAAAATGAAACCAGCTCAGGGGCAAGCCTATCACCTATTTGTTCTACTTTGGCAATTAAGGAAGCGATTTCTGGATCGTTCTCGCCTGCTTCGGGCAAGCTTACTTCTACGGTTTTTATTCTTCTTAGCAACTCATAAACAGAAGGATTATAAGTTGAAAAAACACCGGGTACATTAAGCTGGCTCAAAAAGAAAATCTGTATGAGCACTATGTGGATTGTTCTCTTTATCCACTTTTTCCCCATAAAATACCCCCTCGGTTTTATATGGTTTATAACAAATCCAATACTAAAACCCTATCTTTAAAGTCCAATTTTATAAAATCATTCAGGTTCATTTTTTGAATTTTATATTCTCCACGACACAGACTTCGCCGAAAATCCCAGAATCCTTGCGCTGCCTCCGGTGACTTCGGCGGATTCACTTGATTATAATATACCGTGTTACCTTTAACATCCACGACGAAAAATGTCTTATCAT
>JBFWKV010000002.1:0-21580 GCA_050252475.1 Candidatus Omnitrophota bacterium
AGGGGTAAATAATTTTTATATAGATAAAAAAAATGAGTTATATCAAAATAAATAAAAATAAATGCAATGGATGTCTTCTTTGTATGGTTAATTGTCCAAAGGGATTAATTATTCAGGACAAAGAGCTGAATGTTCGAGGGGTTAAGCCAGTTAGTTTTAATGACGAAAACAAAGCATGTACCGGGTGTTGTTTCTGTGCTCTTGTCTGTCCGGATGTTTGTATTGAAGTATATAGAGAGTAAAAGGGAAAAGTGCAAAGCGAAAAAAGATTCGTAATTGGTAATCCGTAATTCGTAATCCGTAATTGGTAATTGGTAATTGGTAATTCGTAATTGGTAATTAGAAGTGAAAAACTTAAAGTGCAAAACGCAAAACTGTAATCCGTAATCGGTAATTCGTAATCGGTAATTCGTAATCCGTAATTGGTAATCCGTAATCCGTAATTGGTAATCGGTAGTTGAAAAGCGGAAAATTTAAATATAATGAGCAAAAGAATTTTGATGTGTGGTAATGAAGCGATTGGAGAAGGAGCAATTCAGGCGGGTTGTTCTTTCTATGCTGGTTATCCCATTACTCCCCAGAATGAGTTGACCGCTTATATGGCGAAGCGCATGTTTGAGGAAAAGCGCGTATTTATTCAGTCAGAAAGTGAACTTTCTGCTATAAACATGGTTTTTGGAGCGTCTCTTGCCGGAGCAAGAGCAATGACTACTTCTTCAAGTCCAGGAATAAGTTTAAAACAGGAAGGTATCTCCTATCTTGTAGGATGTGAGCTTCCTGCGGTGATTGTAAACATTATGCGGGGAGGTCCAGGATTGGGAAATATCGCTCCCAGTCAGGCAGATTATTTCCAGGCGACAAAAGGTGGGGGGCATGGAGATTACAAAACTATAGTCCTTGCTCCTGCTTCCGTGGAGGAGTGTTTTAATTTAACTATGTTAGCTTTTGAATTGGCGGATTTATATCGCAATCCGGTTTTTATTCTCGGTGATGGTTTATTGGGACAGATGATGGAACCGGTGGAGACAGAACGCCTATCGCAAATTAAAAATTCTGACGATAAGCAGACGGTAATAAGCGATAAGCTAAAGCCTTGGGTGCTTACCGGTTGTAAAGGAAGAAAACCAAATATAATTCGTTCTCTCTATCTTGGGGAAGGGGTTTTGGAGGCTCATAACAAAAAACTTCAAGAAAAATTTAGAAAGATAAAAGAAAAAGAAGTTCGTTTTGAAGCCTTTTCTTTAGAGGAGGCAGAGTTTGTGCTTATTGCCTATGGCACAGTTAGCCGTATCTGTAAGGCAGTAGTAAATAGATTAAGAGAAAAAAAGATGAAAGTTGGTCTCATTCGTCCCATTACCCTCTGGCCATTTCCTGAAGAAATTATTAAGAAAACCGCACGCAGAGCAAAGAGAATTCTTGTGGTAGAGATGAGTAGCGGGCAGATGCTTGAGGATGTGAAATTAGTTGTGGAAGGAGCCTGTCCGGTAGATTTTTACGGCCGTATGGGAGGAGGAATTCCTACTGAAGAAGAGATTGAGGGTAAACTGATTAGTTTACAAGATGGTAATAAAAAATAAAACAGATTCAACGAACTAAATGAAGAACGACCCAAGAAAAGTGTTTTGCCATCCCCGGAGCATGCGGGACGTAATAACCCACTACTGCCCCGGTTGCGGGCACGGGATTGTGCATCGTCTCGTCTGTGAGGTTATTGATGAGTTGGGAATTAGAGAAAAAACCATTGGTATAGCTCCTGTGGGGTGTGCGGTGCTTGCTTATGACTACTGGGATTTTGATACTACAGAAGCAAGTCACGGCCGAGCTCCCGCAGTAGCTACCGGAATAAAACGCATTCTACCTGATAGGATTGTTTTTACTTACCAGGGAGATGGTGATTTAGCGGCTATAGGCACTGCCGAGATAATCCATGCGGGTAATCGGGGAGAAAACATTACGGTTATTTTTGTGAACAATGCGGTTTATGGTATGACGGGAGGACAGATGGCACCCACCACGGTTCTTGGACAGAAGACCGCTACTACTCCGGGGGGTAGAGATATAAAAAGAGATGGATTTCCTCTTAAGATCTCTGAGATGCTTTCAGTATTGGCAGGGGTGGTTTATGTGGAAAGGGTAGCGGTGAATAACGCAAAAAATATTCTTGTAGCCAAGAAAGCAATTAAGAAGGCATTTCAAAATCAAATAGAAAATAGAGGTTTTTCTCTGGTGGAAATTCTTTCTCCCTGTCCGACTTACTGGCATATGTCTCCGGTAGAAGCGGTGAAGTGGATAGATAAAGAAATGGTCAAATATTATCCTCTGGGAGTAATTAAAGAATAAACTTAGAGTAATTTTTTAAAAATTTGTATAATTTCTGATGACAAGATGAAAGAAGAGATAATTTGTGCAGGATGGGGTGGTCAGGGCATAATGGCATTGGGGAAATTTATTGCTCAGGCAGTAATGAGAGAAGAAAAATTTTTCGTAACCTGGATGCCCTCCTATGGGGCAGAAGTGCGGGGAGGTACCGCTCATTCAATGGTGGTTATCTCGGATAAAGAGATAGCTTCTCCTCTGGTTAACCATCCTACCACCGCTATAGTGATGAATCAACCTTCTCTGGATAAGTTTCTCCCTAAGACAAAGGAATTAGTAATTATCAACTCTACTTTAGCAATTTGTAATACCCCTCCACAGAACGTAGAGATACTGGAGGTACCTGCTACAAAAATGGCAACAGATCTGGGAGATGTGCGGGTGGCTAATGCAATAATGCTGGGAGTTTATTTGAAGAAAAAGAGATTTTTTCTTTTAAATACAATATTGGAAATATTCCGTGAATTATTCTCAGGAGAAATACGACGTTTAAACGAAGAAGCTCTAAAGTTAGGTTTTTCCTTTAAATAAGAGAAAAAATGGTAAGAGTACGCTTTGCTCCCAGTCCGACGGGAAATCTCCATATTGGTGGCGCAAGAACCTGCCTTTTTAACTGGCTTTTTGCTCGGCATCATGGTGGTAAATTTATTCTGCGCATTGAAGATACCGATAGGTCACGTTCCCGGGAAGAATATCTCAAGGAGATATTGGAGAGTCTGAAGTGGTTAGGCCTTGAATGGGACGAAGGACCTTATTTTCAATCGGAGCGGATAGAGTTATACAATAAATATGCCCGAGAATTGCTTATGCGTAAGTTGGCTTACGAAGAAGATGGAGCAATTATCTTTAAGGTTTTACCGGGGACTGTGGTTATTGAAGATTTAATCCATGGGGAAATTGTTTTTGATACCCAGCAGATAAAGGACCAGGTTTTGATTAAAAGAGATGGACTGCCTACCTATAATTTTGCCTGTGTAGTTGATGACGCAACGATGAGAATTTCACATGTTATTAGAGGGGAAGATCACATTTCCAATACTCCTAAACAGATTCTTTTATATAATGCCTTAGGCTTTGCATTACCCAAATTTGCACATATTCCTCTAATCCTTGATGAGGACCGTTCTCGGATGTCAAAACGTAAAGGTGCAGTGGCAATTTCTGATTATCGCCGAGCGGGTTATCTTCCCGAAGCACTGGTTAATTATCTGGCGCTTTTAGGATGGTCACCTGGTGATAATCAGGAGATCATTTCTCTTAAGAAAATGATTGAGAAATTTTCTCTGGATAGAGTTAGTAAAACTTCTGCTGCCTTTAATGATGATAAACTTGACTGGATAAATAGTCAGTATATAAGGATGCTTGATATTGATAAACTTTCTTCTCTGCTTAGGGAACGAATAGAAGAAAAAGGATGGCTTAAACCCGGCTTTGATGAGAACTGGTTTAAGGAACTGGTTCATTTGTTACATAAGAGGATAAAGACTCTGGGAGATTTTGTGGAACAGGTCCGTTTTATTTTTGAAGAAAAACCAGAATATGACCCTGTTGCAGTTAATCAGTTTCTTACCGACAGACCTTATTTATCCGAGGGGATAAACAGATTGATTAGTGGGCTGGAAACGATGGATACCTTTGATGTTAAGAATATTGAAACACTTTTACGTTCTATAGCGAATGATTTGAATGTCTCGGCTAAGGATTTTATTCTTCCTGTCCGTGTGGCAATTACCGGAAAAAGTGTATCTCCTCCTCTTTTTGAATCAATATATTTATTAGGGAAAGAAAAAACCATTTCACATCTGAGATATGCTTTGGCTAATTTTATAAAGCCGTTTAACCCGCGCGGTTAACTTCTGTTGTTAGTTATGTTTCCAGAGGTTCATATTATTGAAGCATCTGCAGGTTCGGGAAAGACCCGCCATCTTGCTAAAAAGTACATTTCTTTGGTACTCAATCCTTCTTTTGATATCCATTTTTCTTCTCTTTTAGCGATTACTTTTACCAATAAAGCAGCCTTTGAGATGAAGGAGCGAGTATTAGAATTTTTGAAGAAGATTGCTTTAAATTCTTTCAAGGACGAGAGAGAAAAGAAAGATTTAATCAGTGGATTAGGAGATGAAAAGCTTGTGCGTGAAAGAGCCCTGCGGGTTCTTGATGAGATTGTGAGAAACTATAATTTCTTCCAGATTCAGACGATAGACAGTTTTATAAATACCATACTTTATGGCTGTGCTTATAAACTTGGGCTTTCAGTTAATTTTAAAACCGAGAAATATTATCGTTCTTATCTCAGCTATAGTCTGGATAGGCTTATAGAGAAAGCCAATCTGGATAAGAGAATTCGAGAGATTTTCCGAGAGTTCATCCGGCAGTATCTCCTTATAGAAAATAAAACTGGTTGGTTTCCCAAGCAAAATATATTGGATACTGTTTTAAATCTTTTTTCCATTTATAACAGACTTATTGGTAAATTTGTCCCCAATGAGATAGAGATTAAGTTTTTGTTTACGAAAAAGAAAGAAGTTCTTCAGAAGCTCAGAAAACTTCACCAAACCATACCCCCCCATACTCATAAAAGATTTGTGGAGGTTCTTGATTCCTTCCTGAAAACTCACCGTGACAATTTCAATATTAACGAAATCTCTTCCTATTTTAAACATAGCGATTTTCCTCTGCATAAAGGAGAGGTTCTTCCAGAGGAGATTAGCCATTTATGGAGAGAGATAAAGAGCGATTTAGAAGAAATCTGTAAAATAGAAGCTTTTTCTTTCTTCAATTCATATATAGAGATTTTTAACAGAGTTCTTCTGGAGGCAGAAGATTATATAAAAAAAGATAACCTCATCTTTCTTGAGTCGCTGAATAAAAATGCTTATTTTCTATTCAAGGAAGCCAGTTTAGGGCTTCCTGAACTTTACTATAGACTTTCTCTGCGTTTAAAGCATTTTTTGATTGATGAATTTCAGGATACAAGTAGACTGCAGTGGGAAAATATATTTGTCATGATTGAAGATGGTTTGGCAAGAGGGGGTTCTCTTTTCTATGTAGGAGATAAAAAGCAGGCAATCTATCGTTTTCGTGGAGGCGAAGTTTCGCTGTTTGAAGACGTAAAGAGACAGTTCAAAAATTTTACGGTAAAGGAAGAACTGCTTAAAGAAAATTATCGTAGCAGGAAAGAGATTATAAAATTCAATAATTCTGTCTTTTCAAAAGGAAATTTACAGCGGTTTATTTTAGAGAAGCATCAAAACAAAGATGGCATAAAACTTGAGGAAAAAGATATAGTAAGAATATTAGAGGTATTTAAAGATGCCGAACAAACTTCTTCAAAAGAAGGGGGATATGTAAAAATAGATATTTTCACATATAATGACAGAGATGAACGCGATGAAATTTTAAAGGGGAAATTAATTTCTCTTATTAGAGAGCTCAAAGAAAGACGTTTTCTTCTAAGTGATATTGCTATTTTAGCCAGGAAAAATACAGAGGTGGAACTTCTTACCAACTGGTTACTGGAGAATTCTATTGCCGTTGAGTCAGAAAAGACCCTTAATATAAGAGAAAACCCATATATTAAAGAGGTTATATCTTTTCTGAAATTCTTATCCCATCCTGTTGACAATCTTTCTTTTACCTCTTTTATCCTCGGAGAAATCTTTTGCAAGAAGGCTAATATAGAAAAATCTGTTTTGCATGATTTTATTTTTGAAACTGAGCTTAAAGAAGAGACCAAATTTCTCTATACAGAGTTTCGCAAAAGATATGATTATCTATGGCGGAATCTCATAGAGGAGTTTTTTAAGAGCGTGGGGTTTATCCCTCTCTATGAACTTCTGGTTACATTTTTTGAGAAATTTTCTGTTTTTGATAATTTTTGCCAATGTCAAGGTTTTTTTATGAAACTTTTAGAACTGGTTAAAGAGAATGAAGAGGATTATCCTGACATCTTCTCTTTTCTGGAATTTTTTGAAAGAATTCCCTCCGAAGAGCTCTATGTTAATGTGGGCAGAACCGATGCGGTGAGAATAATGACAATCCATAAAGCTAAAGGATTAGGTTTCCCGGTAGTAATTATACCTTTCGCGGAGATGATTTTAGAACATCCCCGACAATCTGTTTCTCGGGTAGGAGATGACCTTCGTCTTGTATATTTAAGGAAAATATATAATGACTATTCAGCATATCTTTCCCAGCTTTGTAAAGAGGAATATCTTGCTTCATTCATAGACGAACTGAACACCTTATATGTCGCTTTTACTCGCGCTGAAGACGAATTATATATATTCTTTACTAATAATGCGAACCGCAAAAAAAATGAAACTTTACTTATTCCGGATAACAGATTGGAATACGGCAAGAAGATAGTTTATTCAGAGAAAAAAGACAGTTTATCCTCTCCTATTGCCATACCTGCCTCTAAATATGAGGATTGGATATATATCTTAAAAGAAGAATTTATAGATAAGTCTCTTTTAAAAGAGAGAAGGAAAATAGTCTATGGTGAGATTGTTCACAAGGTACTTTCTTATATAGGTAATCTGTATCTCAAAGATAAGAATTCAATCTTAGAGGAAGCTATGGAAAAAACCAGAGCAAGTTTCCCCTTTTTTGATAATTATGCTTCAGTAAAAAGAAGATTGTCCTTATTTTTAGATGATAAAAAATTCAAGGAAATTTTTGAGGTAAAAGATGGTGAGGTTTTTCAGGAGTTGGAGATGGTGGATAAGTCCGGCGATACCCATCGGGTTGACCGGCTTATAATTAAGGGGAAAGAGGTTTTGGTTGTTGATTATAAGACAAGTAAAGAAAAAGAACAGGATGATGTTGAACAGGTAAGGAAGTATATTTCAATATTGCAGGATATATATCCGGGAAAAGTAGTAAAAGGTATTCTCATTTATTTAGAAGATTTATCTTATAAAAGAGTATGAATAGAGTACTTACTTATAATCTGGATGATGATTTTATATCGGGGATAGGTGAATTTATTGAGGAAAATTATTTACGCAAAGGTAAGGATTTGAGTAAACTTGCGCTTGTCTTTGGAGGCAAAAGACCAGGGCTTTTTCTAAAGAGAGAGTTGGCAAATAGAATTAAAAAAGGATTTATTCCACCCCGGATTTTCTCCATGGATGAGTTTGTAGAATATCTGTTTGCTAAAAGGGTAAATTTTATGAATATTAATCCTCTCGATGGAGCTTATATTATTTACGAACTGGCTCAGAAGATTACCCCTCAGATTTTGACCAAAAGAGATAAATTCTATCAGTTCCTCCCCTGGGCAGAGGAGATACTTTACTTCTTTGAGCAATTGGACCTGGAGAAAATTGAAGATTTTTCCCTCAGAAATATAGAACTTAAAGCCGAATTAGGCTACGATGTTCCAGAGGATGTAAATAAACTACTGGAAAACATTCTTCTTCTAAGGAAGGCTTACTTAGATTATCTGGAAAGGGAAAATTTATACTCAAAAGGGAGAATTTATTTTTTAACTGCTCAGTATATTAACGAAATTGACCTTTCTGAATTTGAAGATATATTGTTCTGTGGGTTATTCTATTTACACAAGACAGAATTGGAGATTGTGCGGAATATTTACGCTAAAGGGAAGGCATTTTTATTCTTCCAGGGAGATATGGAAGAATGGGGTAGTTTAAAGAGAATTGCTCGGGAACTTTCTATTACCATAAAGCCACCCCGGCGAGATAATCCTGATTTTAAACTTTCAATTCAAGCGGGTTTTGATACCCATTCTGAAGTATGTTTAGTAAGAGAATTTGTTAAAAATTTAGATAAACTTGATAATACCGCTATAGTTTTGCCTCAGCCGAGCAGTCTTATTCCTTTAATCAATGAGATAACCGCTTTTGTCAAGGATTATAATGTTTCTTTAGGATATCCTCTCCGACGGAGCGCTCTTTATGCTTTATTTAAGAGGATATTTCAGACGCAGAAGACAAGGAAAAATGGTTTATACTACACTCCTGATTACCTTCTGCTCCTGAGCCATCCTCTGATAAAGAACCTTTCTATAGAGGAAAATCCTATGTTTACGCGTATTCTCATTCATAAGTTAGAGGAAGTTTTGCGGGGAGAGGGTGAGAGCAGAGGAGGAAGGCTTTTTGTTCGGTTAACTGAGATAGAAAATAGCTCACAGATTTATAAAATCACACTTGAAACGATAAAAGGGATGGGTTTATCAGTAGACTGGTATAAGCTGAGGGGGATACTCAAAAAAATACACGAGTTCTTTTTCAATCTCTGGGAAGAATTTGATAATTTTAAAATTTTTTCTTGTAATCTTGAGAAATTTATGGATTTCTTACTCCAGTACAGCTCTTTGGACGATTATCCCCTTAATTTGAAAATGGCGGAGCGGGTATTTGAGATTATTGAAGAGTTTAAAAATGCAAGATTTAGCAATGTCTATTTCCCTCAAGAAGAAGTTTTTAGAATTTTTCAACAGAGGCTTGATAATGAATTTGTTTCCTTTTCTGGTTCTCCCCTCAAAGGTTTACAAATTCTGGGCTTATTGGAAACGCGTGCGCTCACCTTTGAAAGTGTGGTAGTTATAGATGTCAATGAAGCGGTTTTACCTAATTTGAGGATTTATGAACCGCTTATTCCCCGTGAGGTGATGATTGGCTTAGGCATAAATCGTTTGGAGAAAGAAGAAGAAATCCAGTATTATTATTTTAAGAGAATTATTTCTTCTGCCAAAAATGTATTACTTATTTATCAACAGAGGGAGGATAAGGAGAGGAGCAGATTTATAGAAGGGCTTATCTGGGAAAGACAAAAAAAACTTATAGATAAAGAAATACCTGCTGTTTTAACTGCGAGTTTTGAATTGTGTATTTTGCCGGAGAAAACAGAAATAAAAAAGAAGAATGAAGTTATTGATTTCTTAAAGAAAATGGAATACTCCTCATCAAGCCTGAATCTATATCTTCATTGTCCTCTCAGGTTCTATTATCAATATGTCTTAGGGCTTGAAGAAAAAGAAGATATATTTGACGAACCAGAGAATGTAGACATAGGAAGATTTATCCACGAATTGCTTGAGGATACTTTTGTTAATTTTATTGGGCGAGAGGTGGTGATAGATAAGGAGTTTAGGACATATTTTACTTCTGTTTTAGAGAAAAGGTTTGCAGAAGTTTTCTCAAACCGTATGAATTCAGATGCTTTTCTACTGGAAGAAATCCTTAAATTCCGGATGAATAATTTTCTTGATAACGAAAGTAAAAGGGAGGTTAAAGAGATTGTCTGTTTAGAAAAAAAGTTTAGAGGAGATATAAAACTTAATGGAATTAGATTGAAGTTTCAGGCAATTGTTGACCGCATAGACAAACTTTCTGACGGAAGCCTTTTGATTCTTGATTATAAAACAGGTACGACTAATCTTATGCCTCAAAGTATAGAAAAAATAGAATCGGGAGGTTTTACGAGGAGGTCTTTGAAGAAGACCTTAAGGTCTTTTCAACTTCCTTTATATCTTTATTTGGTAGACAACAGGAAGCCTTATAAAAAAGAAAGAACTAATGCTGGATTATATTCCCTCAGGGACTTTACAAAAAATCAGGGAATTTCTTTATTGATAGAAGAAAAGGAATTAGAGAACAAAGCAAATATTATGAAAGTCTATCATAAGGCACTGGAAGCGATATTAAAAGAAATTCTTGACCCTATGGTTCCTTTCCAGGCTGATGATGAAGAGCCTTACCAGTGTGCTTATTGTCCTTTCACTTATCTCTGCAAATGAAATAGAGAAGTATTTTTTCTCAAAGTAAGAACTAGTTCTTATAATTTATTTTGTTTATTTTTGAGGCAACTAATTATTTTCTACAGTAAAAACCATAAGGCCTCATCTGGTTTGTATGAAAAAATTTTCTTCTCACCCCTTTTACTTACCTGCGAGGTAGCGTGGTATAAATACCGACATCAGAGGAAAATCTTTTCTTTACAACTTATAAAAGAGCATATATAATAAATTCCCAATATACAAGATTAGACTTTTGCCCTGTAGTGCAACTGGTAGCACGCCAGACTCTGGATCTGGTAGTCCTGGTTCGAGTCCAGGCGGGGCAGTATTTTTAAAAATATTTCTGATCCCTTTTCTAAAAATAATATCCCTTGACCTTTTCTTTAAATTACTCCAAATTATCCCATGAAGATAAAGGTAAAGCCTGAGGATTTTATCGTGGTGGAAGAAGCAAAGATTAATTTCCGGAAGGGAGGAAGATTTAAAGTATATCTGCTTACCAAAAAGAGCTTTAATACCATAGATGTGCTTATCAAACTGGCTCAAAAACTGAACCTTCCCCTTTGGAAATTTGCCTATGGCGGAAGAAAGGATAGATACGGATTAACTACCCAAT
The DNA here is from genome assembly GCA_050252475.1 of Candidatus Omnitrophota bacterium. Lineage (GTDB taxonomy): Bacteria > Omnitrophota > Gorgyraeia > DTHP01 > DTHP01 > JBFWKV01. Next base: position 10,761 of record JBFWKV010000002.1, read on the forward strand.
ATATTACCATAGAGGAAGTTAAAATAGATAAGATAGAAGAGAAATCTTTTCAGCTTAATTATGTGGGAGATACGGATAGACCTATGGGACCGGATTTAATTGTGGCAAATGAGTTTAAAATAATAGTACGAGCCCTTGAAGAAGAAGAGATAGTGCGTTCTCTGCGGGAATTAGAATTTGTCAAAGAATACGGTTATCCCAATTATTTTGATGACCAGAGGTTTGGTAATTATTCTCGCGAACAGGGATTTTTTGCCGAGAAATTATTAAAGGGTGAGTTTAATGGTGCTTTAAAGATTTATCTTACCGCGATTCATCCGGAAGATAGAAAAGAAGAAAAACTAAGGAAAAAATTATTCTTTAATAACTGGAAAAACTGGGAAAGGTGTTTGAGGGAAGCAAAAACAAGATTTGAGAAAGAAGTATTTAAGTGTCTTTTGAGCGGGGAGAAGAAGGCTTTTTTGAAAGCGCTTTATTTAATTCCTAAAAATGAATTGAGTATGCTTATCTCCTCCTATCAGGCTTATCTCTGGAATAATATGGTAGAAGAATTGGTGAGGCTTTATAGTAAAAATTTATTAGAATATAAAGGTAATTACTGGAGTTATTACTTTTACGATGCTAAAGAGAGTTTTTACGTGCTAAAAAATCTCTTTGTTCCTCTGGCTTCGCAAAAAACAAAGATGCCCGATACTCTGACTGCTGGGATATATGAAGAAATTCTTAAAGAGCGAGGTCTGAAACCAGCTTGTTTTAATTTGAGAAAATTTAGAAAGGTATATTTTAAACCTACAAAAAGAAAGGTTGTAGTTGTCCCCCAGATAGAGAATTTTTTTGTCTCAGATGATGAAATATATAAGAACAAAAAGTCTTTATTTCTTCATTTTAGGCTACCGCGTGGTAGTTACGGAACAATGTTAATTAAACGGTTGATGGCAAAATGATGCCTGTGAGAGGTAGAGTTTTTATTCTATTTAGCATTATTTTTTTGTTTATTCTATTCCTTATTTTTTCTCCCTCTATTATTAGCTTACTGGTAAAAAGACAACTTAAGCATAGTTTCCCCCAGAGCGAGGTTGTGCTGGAAAGGTGTATTTTACAACCCCGAGGAGTTCGCCTGGTTAATTTCGGTATAAAACAGAGAGATGTTTTTAGTTTTAAGACAAAAGAGTTTAATATAGAATTTACACTCAGTTCTCTCTTACAGAAAAAAATCTCTAAATGTGTTATTAAGGGAGGAGAATTTTCTCTTGATATTAACAATTTAAGGAAAGATTCTCTTTCTCAACTAGGGTTATTCAGGATAAAAACAGTTGAGTTTAGTAATTTATCTTCTGATTTAAAAACAAAGGATTTTGAGTTAAATGCTTATTTTCTATCTGCGGTATTAAATCTGGAGGAGAGAACAATCAATTCTTTAGATTTAAGGATTAAATATTTCTCTCTACCAGGGTTTAAATTAAATGATGCCCTTCTGGAAATAAAGGAGGACAGTGCGGGTAGAGTGGAGATTAAAAATATAGCTTGTGGTAAGTTAAAAGTAGAGAATATTAAAGGAGACCTGCAGTATCAAAAAGAGAAAATGTCAGTAAGCCATTTATCAGCAAAGTTTTTGGATGGTTATATAGAAGGGGAATTAAATTTGGAAAAAGATAGGGGATTGAAGTATCAGGGAATTTTGAGATTTTTCCCCTTAAATATAAAAAGGCTCCCGCAGGAGTTGAAACTTGAGGATAAATTACAATTAAGTGGTTTGTTGGAAGGTAGCCTTATTATAGCAGGAACGGGATTTAAGTTAGATGTTGTAAAAGGGGATTTTTCTTTTCTTCAGCCGGGAGGAAATTTGATTGTTAAGGATAAAAATTTATTAAGAAATTTAGCCGAGAAAACACGACAATCTTTTGATATAATATGGGAAGGTTTAAGAGATTACTATTTTGATAAAGGAGATTTAAAACTATTCTTAGATAATCAAGATTTAATATTAAGGCTTATTTTAGAAGGAGAAAGGGGAAAGCGCGATTTAGAAATAAGATGGCACAATTTTGAATTAGGGAGGTGAGTGATGAAAAGAATATTCTTTTTATGTTTTATATTTGTTATGTTAGGATGCGCGAGTGTAACGGTTAAGACCCCAAAAGAGCCAATAAAAGTTGATATTACCATGCGTCTGGATATATATCAGCATGTGCAAAAAGATATTGAGATGATTGAAAATATGATTTCAGGAGAGAAAAACAAACCCGATAAGGTTAATAATGAGACAAAAGGAGGATTATTCTTGAAAAACGCTTTTGCCGAGGAAGATTTATTACTGCCAGAGGTAGAGGAAGCGGTTCTCAGAAGGAGATTGAGAATAGAGGATTTGAATAGTTTCAAAAAAGAGGGTATAATCGGCGAAAACCATTTAGGGTTATTAGAGATAAGAAAGCCAGAAGAAGCCAGCAAAGAACTCAATGATCTGGTTAGAGAGGAAAATAATGACCGTTTAATTATCTATAAAGCAATTGCCAAAAAGAATAATATTACCACCGAAGAGGTTCAAAGGTTATACAGTGAGCGTTTACAGAAAGATTCTCCTTCGGGAACCCCCATTGAGTTATTTAATACGTCAAAGGGTAATTACGAGTGGGTGATTAAGTAGTTTGCATTTTTTTGTATTTTTGGATAAAATAAATCTTCCTTTGCGAGGGTGGTGGAATGGGCATACACACAGGCCTAAGGAGCCTGGCTCTTTGGAGCGTGAGGGTTCAAATCCCTCCCCTCGCACTTAAGACTGAAAAGGTAGTTTTCCTGGGGAGAAAAATTTAAAAATTTTAAGTCAAAGAAAGGGGTTGAAGATGGGAAAAGTTTTGTTGGTTATTCTGATTGTGGTTTTGCTGACCGTTCTTCTTAAAAAATGTGTTTGCGGGAGTAAAAAAGAAGATAAAAAACAGGGATAAATCAGGTAGTTCTTCTTTCTTTCACATAATTTGAGCCCTCCAGAGATTTTGCATATTCTTTTAACTCGGCTCCAATCTGGGCAATCTCTGCTACATGGGACAACTTACGTTTTTCATTGGTTACCACCGCAATGGAAATGGTCATAAGAGGAGTTTGCAGAGGATTGCCTTTTCTGTCTTTTCCCATTATATATCCTTTTAAACGATCTTCTTCATCATAAAGTTCAGGCACCATTCTGTCAAATTCTTTAATGATGTACGGGCAGAGGGTATCTACTTTATCCGGTGTAGTAATAATTACAAAATCATCCCCTCCAATATGTCCTACAAAATCATCTTTATTTCCTCTTGCTTCTATTCCTTTAATTAATACTCTTGCGGTCTGTTGAATTGCTCTGTCTCCACGTTCAAAACCGTAACGGTCATTGAATACCTTAAATTTGTCCAGGTCTATATAGCAGACTGCAAAAGTTTTATTCTCTTTGATGCGATTTTCAATTTCGTTTTGGATAGAAACATTACCCGGAAGATGCGTTAGAGGGTTGGCATCTAAATCTATTTCTGTTCTTCGCATAACCATCTTTAGCCGTGCTACCAGTTCTGTAGGTTCAAAAGGTTTGACAATATAATCATCGGCTCCTGCATCTATGCCCTTTATCTTATCGGATGTCTCTCCTCTTCCCGTGAGCATAATTATAGGAATATGTCTTAAGAGGATATCTTTTTTGATAGCCCTACAGGCTTCCGGCCCATTGAGTTTGGGCATCATGAAGTCCATAATGATTAAATCCGGTGGTCTTTTTGACACTTTATCTAAAGCCTCTTCACCGTCTCCTGCTTCGGAAACTTCATAGCCTTCTGCTTCTAAGACAATTCTCAATACATCCCTTATATCGGGTTCATCGTCAACAATAAGAATTCTTTTTTTAGCCATGGTTTTATTTAACTAAAGCTGGTTTTTGTTTTTCGGGCAGAGTAAAGCTGAAAGTGGTTCCTTTACCCAATGTGGAATTTACCCATATCTTTCCTTTGTGTGCTTCAATTATCTTTTTACAGAGAGAAAGCCCCAGTCCAGTTCCTTTCTTCTCGCGGTTAATCGGATTGTCTGCCCGGAAGAATTCCGTGAAAAGTTTAGGAAGGTCTTCAGAAGCAATACCTATTCCCGTATCAGAAATGTCTGTCCTTATGAAACCATCTTCTCTGCGTATGTTTATACTAATTTTCCCATTAACCGGCGTAAATTTTATTGCGTTGCCCAGAATATTTATAAATACCCTCTTTATATGGTCATAATCGGCAAAGATAGTGTCAATGTTATCTTCTACTTCTAATTTTAACTCAATATTCTTTTCTTCAATCTGAGGGTTAATTAATTCGGTAATACTGGTTAATAATTCTCTCAGAGGTATTTCTTTAATATCCATTCCTACCTTCCCTGATTCAATGCGGGATATATCTAAAAGGTCATTGATTAATTTTGCTAATTCCGAAGATTGATGGTCAATTCTTTGTAAACGTTCTTTCTGTTCTGGGGAGAGTTCTCCAAGCTTTCCGGTAGCAAGGATAGAGGCATATCCTTTGATAGAAGTAAGAGGGGTGCGTAACTCATGAGCGACCGCTGCTACAAATTCTGATTTTATCTGGTTGAGCCTTTTGAGCTCTTCGTTTGCTTTTGCCAGTTCCTTTGTTCTTTCTTTAACCCTTACCTCCAGTTCTTGATAAGAATGCCAGAGTCTTTCATAAAGGCGAGAATTCTCTATACCCTGAGCAATCTGGTTTGCCAGGATAGAAATAAGTTCTACATCTCCTTCCGTTAAACGGGCATACAGTGATTCATTTCCTATAATTACCATACCGATTATAACTTCTTTCAGATAGATGGGGACAATGATTAAGGAACGCATTTTCAGTAAGTTGAGTAATTCTTTCTCCTCAGTGTCAGCAAATTCCGGCCTTTCTACCAGAACATTTTTCCCCGTCTGGATGATATTTTTAAAATAAGGAAATTCTTCTACCTTTTCTTTAAATTGGTTTAGTTCTTCCTCACGGTAACCTATACAATGTCGGCATTTTAATTTTTTTGTTTCTTCATCTATGGTCAGAATAATAAATTTTTCAAATCCCAGTTTCTGGATGAAGTTTTCTTTAATAGAATTGAACACCTCTTCAGTGTCAAAAGTCATATTTATATTTCTTCCCAGCTCATGGAGAGTATATAATCCGTTAATTTTCTTATCCAGTTCTTGCTGGGTTTTGTTTAACTGCAGGTCGGTTCTTACAATCAGTTTTGCCTGTTCATCCAGTTCATTGTATGCCTGGCGCAATTTTTCAAAAGCAATTTCACTTACTTTTCTTTTTCTTTCTTCAATCTCAATCATCCAGCCCGCGGCAAGGAAGAATGCTACCAGGATTATAATACGCATTATTTCTCCTGTGTAGGGACCGAGAATTTGATTGAGGAAAACGCTTGCAATGACGCTTAATACCGCGCAAATAAATAAAATGGTTGTTTTTATATTCATCTATTTTCTCCTATGGCTAAAACAGTAAAAGAAGCATTCTGAAAATAGGCCTGGCCTATATTTATTTCCGAAGTGAGCGGAGCTTGTTCGCCATATGTATAGAATCCAACAATAGGTATATTTTTCCCAAAGACTTTCTTAACCATTTCTATTTCTTGGTTTTTATATCTTCCCAATAGTTTATCGCGGGAGATTGAGCTGAAGGCAAAATCTATTTTTGCTTTAGCACCATGAAGATTTTTCAGGGCATTTAAAGCGGCGTTTGAAGCAGCTTCTAAAACCGATTCTTTATTTCCGATCATTAAACGGATTTCTTCTCCTTCAGGAACTTCGGCTCCGCAAACAAGCGCACCTTCTTCAGTAACGCTATTTGGATTCCTTAAAAGATATTCTTCTTCTCCTTTAACGGCCATACCCAGAGGATAGAGAATGGCAAGACTTGCCAGCGGTTCGCTTTTTAATTCCATAGCATCTTTGCCAAAATATTCCTCGTATATTTTTATTGCTGGTTGGTTATCTATTTCATAGATAATATTTGCTATTGCTTTTGTTACTTTGTGTGGTTTACCTAAAGGTTTCCATCCATGACGGGAGCCTATGCCAAAATTTAGATTTCCTCCCATAAGCACCCCCACAACACTCTCCGTAAGCACCAGTCTATGGCAGTATTGGCAGGTTTTTTTGAAAAGAAAGTCATCTCCTGAAGAACCCCCTACGATGGGAAAACTTCTCCCCAAAATTTCCTGAATTCCTCTTAAAACATCCGCACAATTTCCTGTTAATCCATCAGGAAAAATCAGAAATACTTTTCTTTTCAGTTCTCCTTGAGGTTCTCTTTCAATAAATCTTCGGTTAGCAGTTAAAGCTGATTTATGTCCTGCCTGACGTGAATTTACAGATATACCTTCTCCCCAGCCTATGGCAAATTGAAGTTCATCGCATTTTAAAAGGATTACGATTACCGAATGTCTGGACGTACCCAGATTGGTAAATTCTCCTGCGGTACTTGACCCAACCAGCGGAACTTCTCCCAGAATTGATTTTATGCCCTCTATAGTTTTTTCCTGTTCGTAAGATCCTGAGATAAAAACAATAGCCAGATGGGGAAAATCTTGTCTCAAATTTCTTAAAGCAAATTGTGCTGCTTCTTTTCCTGCCCAGAATCCTTTGGGATTTTTGCTCTGTCCTATACCTACTTTTAATGCCATAGTTCATTTAATCATAAAATAATCATTTTTATCTGTCAATAAATTTCTTGACATTGAATTATTGAATTATTAAAATAAGATACCTCAAATTTTTATTAATATTGGTTTTTAAAACTTGTATATTTCCAAGGGCCCCATCGTCTAGCCTGGTCTAGGACGGGAGATTCTCAGTCTTCAAACAGGGGTTCAAATCCCCTTGGGGCTGGGTGAAATAAATTAACAAAAATTTAGGAGAAAGAATAAAGGAGGAGGTGTGGGCAAGTTATTAGTAAGAGGAAGGAGGAAGATAAATTCTATGGATAAAGAGGAGATGAGTTTGAAGACAGGTTATGGATATTTTACAAAAGGGGGAAAAGAATATGTAATTACGCGTCCGGATACTCCTATGCCCTGGGTAAATGTAGTTTGCAATGGTGATTACGGGTTTGTGGTTTCCCAGACAGGGTCGGGTTTTTCCTGGTACAAAAACGCAAATTTGAGTAGAGTTAACCGCTGGGACCAGGATTTAATTACTGATACATGGGGAAAGTATATTTATGTCCGTGATGAGAAAACCAAAAAGTTCTGGTCAGTTTCCTGGAAACCGGTTTGTCCTTCTTTTAAAGAATATAAGGTTACCCATGGAATAGGTTATACTAAGATTAATTCTTTGTACGAGGGTATTGAACAAGAAATTTTACTTTTTGTTCCTCCTGAGGAGCCGTTGGAAATCTGGTGTCTTAAGTTGAAAAATTTATCACGTTCTACCCGCAGGCTGAATATTTTCTCTTATCTAGAACTTCTTTTAGGTAATGCTATGGATCCCCACCGTGAGTTCCAGAAAACATTTATTGAAACCCGCTTTGATAATAAAACAAAAATATTCTGGGGCAAAAAAAGGAAAATTCCTGTTCCTGAACATATCTCTACCGGGCTTTCCGAATATCCCATAAGTTGTTTCCACAGTGTGAACATTGAACCCCTTGCTTACGAAGGCGAAAAAAGAAATTTTATCGGAATGTATAGAAGCCCTGCTAATCCGCTTGCTCTGGAGAGGAGAAAACTTACCAATACCACAGGAAGATGGTTTGATTCTGTTGCCAGTTTACAGATAGAAGTTAAACTTCTACCGCGAGAAGAAAAATTTGTAATATTTACTTTAGGCTCTTCTGATGACGAGGGTTACGTTAAAGAATTGGTGAAGAAATATAAAAATATAGAAAATGTAAAATTAGCTTTCCAGAAGACAAATGATTTCTGGGAGAAGTTACTTTCCGGTATCATGGTAGAAACTCCTGATTCTGCTTTTAACTTTATGACCAATTATTGGTTAAAATATCAGGCAATTTCCGGAAGGCTCTGGGCAAGAACCGCCTATTATCAATCCTCAGGTGGATTTGGTTTTCGTGATCAATTACAGGATTCTTTAGCCTGTCTTCTTTTAGAACCCACGCTTACCAAAAAACAGATTATTCTCCATGCCCAGCATCAATTCATGGATGGAACAGTTTATCACTGGTGGCATAATCTCCTGGAGTGTGGTGCCCATACGAATATGTCAGACAATCTCTTGTGGCTGGTTTATGTTACGCTCAATTATCTTAATGAGACCGCTGATTTTTCCATACTTGATGAGCCAGTTAAGTATGTTGATGGTCCAGAAGAGCCAATTTACCAGCATTGTATCAAAGCAATTGATAAAGTTCTTTCCCGTTTTTCTCCCCGCGGACTTCCCCTTATCGGAGCAGGGGACTGGAATGATGGACTTTCCAGTGTAGGGCCAGCTTGGAAAGGAGAAAGTATCTGGTTGGGACATTTTCTCTACGGTATATTACAGCAGTTTGCTCCTATTTGCGAGAGAAGAAACGATTTTGAAAGAGCAAACAATTATCGTAAACGCGCAGAGGAATTAAAAGAAAATATAAACAAATACGGCTGGGTTGGACAATGGTATATCAGAGCAACGAAAGATAGTGGAGAAATTCTTGGTTCAGCTTCCTCCTCAGAGGGAAAAATTTTCTTAAATGCACAAACCTGGGCAGTAATTCATGGAACCGCAACTCCTGAGAGAGCAGAGGAATGCATGAATTCAGTGGAGAAACATCTTTTGCGCGAATACGGTCCTTTACTTTTTTATCCGGGCTACACTCAACCTGATAAAGAGATAGGTTATCTTTCTCGTTACGGAGAGGGTTTGCGAGAAAATGGAGGAGTTTATACTCATGCGGCAACTTGGGCAATTATTGCTGAAGCGATTTTAAAGAGGGCAGATAAGGTTTATGAAATTTATACCAAAATTTGTCCGGCAAAGCGGGGTTTAAAACCGGAGATTTATATGGCAGAACCCTATGTTACGCCGGGAAATGTAGACGGTCCCCAGTCTGCATATTTTGGGAGGGGAGGCTGGACCTGGTACACAGGTTCGGGTGCTTGGTTATTTAAGGTATCTTGTGAATGGATTCTGGGGATAAGACCTACTCTGGAAGGATTATTGATTGACCCTTGCATTCCCAGAACATGGCAGGGGTTTAAGGTAATTAAGAAATTTCGGGGAGCAACCTACGAAATAGAAATAGAGAATCCCAAAAATGTAAGTTCTGGAGTAAAGGAAATACTTATGGACGAGAAAAGGTTAGAAAAACCCATTATCCCCCCTGTCTCTGATGGTAAGACTCATCAGGTAAGAGTAGTTTTAGGATAAATAATTTTTGCCCCTTGACAAAACTCAAAAAGCATGTTATACCTCTTCTAAAGAGACTTTCTACTTTATAAAGTAGTAATTAATAAACTTAAATAAAAAAAAAAGGAGGTGAGGTGTAATGGGTAAGGTTTTGGCAGGTTTATTTTTTGCTGTGCTTATTTTAGTTACCGCTTCTGTCTATGCCCAGGAAAAACTTGTGATAGCTGACTTTGATAGTGGAGTAAAACCAAACAATATTGGTGGTGATTTTGGTGCCTGGGACAAAGACCCCGCAGATTTTACACAGATGTGCGTGGAGAGTTTCAATGTTACCGAGCGAGATGGTGATTCCGGTTTCTGTATGGCAATTGATTATGACGTTGACTCTCCTAACCCCGCCTACAATGGTTTCTGGATGAAATTAAACGGTGCAGATTTCTCCAAGTATAAGAAACTTCTCCTTAAAGTAAAAGGAGATAAGGTAAAGGGTTATACAAAGGTGTTTAAGTTAGAACTTAAAAATAATAAAGGAGAAGTGGGGAAATACTATGTTACCGAAGTAGCAGATGATTGGAAGACATTAGAAATTCCTTTATTAAAATTTGCGGGAATTACTGATTTCTCCAATATGACTGAGTTTGTAATTGTCTTTGAGGACTGGCGGTCAACGAAAAAAGAAGGAAGAATTTATATTGATGACCTTGCAGTAAGTGAATAATTTCTAACTAAAAACTAAAATTGGGCACAGCGGTTGCTGTGCCTACCATTTTAGACTCAAATGAAGAAATTCTCTATATTATTTTTTATACTCTTTTTATTGTCAGCAAATTGTGTTTTTCCCATGCCCAAGAAATTCCCGCCTCCGGAAGAGAAGGTTTTTACTTCTAAATATATTGACGATTTCAATGACGGTGCATTACCCAACCTTCTGGGTGGTAAAATGTCGGTTGAAACAGAGGCTCCTTCTGAAATTTCTTTTTCCTATGATAAGAGGGAAGCCCTTGATAATAAAGGCTACTGTCTTAAAGTAAAATATCGTCTTTATCCCCAGAAGACAGCAGAACTCATTATAGGTTTAAATGATATTGACATCAGTCAGGCTTATGGGATTTCTTTCTGGATTAAGAATTGTAATGGACCGCAGATAGAAGTTTTGCTTAAGGACGGTTTAGATACTGCGGGAAAGGTTATATTAGATGATAGGTTAATTGAAGAAAAAACCTGGCAGAAAATTTCTTTAATGCGGGGAGACTTTCCAAAACTGGATTTTAACCGGCTTAAGGAATTGAGATTAATTTTTTCTTCTGCGGATAGATTCATTGAGGGTGAACTTTATTTAGACGAATTTTTCTTTTTCGGTCCCTCGCATGTATTTTTTGAGTCAATAAAAGACAATCTCTACGGATTTCCCACAAAGAGGCTATTGGATAGCCATGTTCTTCTTAGATATTCAGATGAGAAGCTGTTAAGAACCATTGCCTCTGATACC
>JBFWKV010000003.1:0-21420 GCA_050252475.1 Candidatus Omnitrophota bacterium
TTTTTTGAAACCTGATTTTGCCACCTCAGGAGATTTTAATATAAAGAAATTGGTGAATATCTCCATTAATTCTTCCGGAAGAGTTTCATTTAAGTTATTCCAGAAAATTCTAAACAGATACCTTCTTAAATCTTCCTCGGCTTCTACCATTTTTATCTCTTCATCTGGACTTTTTTTACTTAATGCACCCTTTTTCACCAGTAGTTCTATTTGCCAAGGACGCATCTGGAGCAGAGAATAGTTGATGACGGATTTAAGAAAAGAGAAATCAATATACTTTGAATGCTCTTCATAAAAGCATTTTACCAAAAAAGATGCTTTATTCTTCCAAAGCAAAAATTTCTTTTCATAGGGAGGAATTTGGTTGAATAAGTAATTCAAAAAGCCGTATATCTCTAAATCGGAAGGATTTGTTTTAGAAAGAAATTCATCTCTTTTCACAAGAGAATAGAGATATATAAAATTACCCATTTCTTTTATACTATATCCGTGTTCTTTCATTATTGAGTGTAGTTGAAACATTTTTAAAGGAAGGATTTCTTCTCCTGTAAATAAAGAATAAGCAGTTTCAATATATATCTTCTCTTTATAATAGTCTTTTACTTCAGAGAAATTGAGATTATAAACAGGCATGATTTTCTCTGCCAGATTATATATTTCTGTCCGGGGAAGAAATGTATTTTTCTTTTCTTTGATTTTAATTATGAAATTCTCCCTCATCTGAGGAGTTTCCCAGGTAGAAAGAGGAGTTGTGTATAGTTCGTCTAAAAGTTCATTACACACAAAATCCACCAGATGATTGAGTTGTTCAATATTAGAAAATATTTTTTCCACAAAATCTAAACTCCATCCCATTAATTTAGATTTTTCCCACCAATATCTTATTTCGTCAATATTCAGATTTAACTGGTGAATTTTTGATTTTTCTTGAATAAAACAAATTTCCTTTAAGGAATTCATAATTTCTTTTTTCTCTTTTATCCCTCTAAAATGGAAAAATTGAATCCAACTGCTCAATATTCCTAAAATTTCGTCCTTTTCTATGTTATTTTCCCACTCCATTTTTAACTCTATGCCTTGGTTTATATAGAAAGACTCAATAAGTTCTTTGTTTAATAATAAAGCATAGAGATTATCAAAGAACATTATAACTTCTGTGTCGTCCATGGAGAGGTGAATTGTCCAATCCACAAAAAAACCAATTTTCCCTATGAATTCCTGAAGACGTTTTTTATTCTCATGCTTCTGTAGGTTGATTTTTATCAGGTCAAGGGGACCATAAATATTCTGGAAGGGAGAGAGCGAATAGATCAATTTGAAACGGGCAAGAAATGTCTTCAACATACTTTCTGCTTTTTCAGGGTTGTTATGGTAGAAGTTAAGCCATTTCTCTGCCCAATAACTTAAAGAGGATATGTAAAAATTTCTTCGGAAGGTATCTACCTCTTCATATTTACCGTAAACATCGATGAAGTTTTTTTCCTCCTTCAATCTTTTCATAAAAGTAAAGAATAAAGGGATATCTTTTTTATTAATTTTGCTTTCCCAGAAGAATTCACTCCAGGAGAGTAGGTTTCCTAAGAGAATAGATTCGTCAAGTTTATTAAGTTCTTCTTCTAAGAGGGATGTATTTTGGTTATATACAAGCCATCTTAACCTTACTGCTTCATTCAGTTTTAGTTTATCTTCATAGGAGAGGGGGGAGAGGAATGTTTTTATTTCTTCGAGTACGGTTTCTGCAATCTTAATAAATTTGGGGAAATCTTTTTCTTCTATTCCGCAGTTGATTAACCAGACGATAATTTCTTTCTGAAGGATTTTATCTTTTAAAGAGCCGTATGTATAACCAAAGAGTCCTCTGGCATTTCTAAGAAGAATTTTTCTTTTTTCTTCCAATTCCTGTTTTGAATAGCAGGAGAGGGTAAGCATATCTAATTCTCTTATCTTCTTCGATTCCCAGACGAGATAATCCTCCGTTTTTTCAGGAGGGATATTGAGGAGGTCTAAGAATAAGAATTCTTTGTCTTGGTTAATGTATGGAGAGAGGGATTGTATGTTTTCCACTCCTAAATATTTTCTCAGTTCCGCATAGTAAAAATACATTCCTAAAAGTCGGGGGTCAATTATTTCTTCTAAGCGAGTTTTTTCAGGATACGGTAAGAGGGGAGATATGTACTTTGCCCACCATTGAGGAAGTTGCTCAAGTTGGTTATCATTTACTGGAAGAAGGGTGAAGAGTGCAGTGATATCATTGATATAACCTTTTATGTCATTTTCTTTTCTGAATCTTTTAGCATAGTTGATAAAGATTAACTCTATTATTTCTTCATTTTCTTCGCGGATGATGAGTTTTTCTTTAAGGGGCTGAATCCCATTTTTTATATCTATTTTACTTTCTTCCACGCTATTTCTTATTCTTTCCCGGAACTTTTTGTTTTTCTCCCACAGAGTATCCAGGTATTCTATATTTTTAAGTTCTTTTTCTTGAGCATCTAAGAACAGTTTTCTCCTTTTTTCGAGAATTTCTTTTTTATTCTCTTCCTTACGGAGATAATTTAAAGCATGTATTTTCTGTGTATAGTTTTTCATAACAAACTCTTTTCTTCTTTTCTCACGTTCTCTTAATACAAAAGGTTCGGTTCTTAAAGAAGTATAAAATTTTTCCCAAAGTCTCTTTAAATCAGAGGGGATTAGAGAAAGATAGTTAAAACGAGGGATATTGTTTAAGATGCTCCATATTTCTATTTGATGCTTATTAAGAATTGTCTTGGCCTCAAGGAGTTTTTTCTGTTCGTTGATATACTCCAAGAGTACAGAATTTAATCCATACCCTCCGTAAATTCCAATATTTCCTTCTTTTAATTCTCTGATAGCATTCTTTAAATTCTCTTCGCAGATTTTTGTATTATTATCTGCGCAAGAGACAATTCTGTTATACAATAAATTAATTTTAGGAAACAATTTCCATTTTTCTTTTAATATATTTTCCCTTTGCTTATATAGATATGCAAAGAAATCTATATTTTGTGAAGAAAATTTACTTTTCTGCAGTTCCCACAGTTTTAAATAATGATCGTTCTTTATTATTTCTTCTTCATTGTTGAGCGATAGAGATATCTTCTGTAATTCTTCCATATCTATCGGTTTAAATCTTTCGGAAAGAATTTTTTCTTTTCTAAGATTAGCAATCCTGCGCTTGATTTGATAAATCTCTTTTTCAATATTATTCTCGATTAGTTTCAGTTCACTTAAATCATCCAAGGGGATTATTCCTATTTTTGACTTAAGGGAGAATATATTTATAACCCATCCCACCAGCGAAGATAACCATTCAAAACTTTCCTTTGTTTTCTCCAGATATCTAAGGCTGTAGGAAATATTTTTAATTTCTCCTTCTTGTTCTTTATTCTTGATTTCATTAATGATTGACAATCCCTTTTCTCTAAAAAGAGAAGAAAGCTTCTCTGTAAGCAGGTTTTCTTCATATTTATTTAGAATAATTTTGGGAACAGTTTTTGTACAAACTAACTCAAAAGCATACTCCTGTTTTTTCTCCAAGATGAGATTATTCAAATATAAGAGTTTTATTTTTTGTTGTATCAGACGTTCTTTTATATCGGGAGAAATTTCTTTTTCCAGATCTTTGAGTATAGTTTCCTGTTCAAAAAATAAATCCTTTAGAAATGCAAATCTATCCTTAATCATATTCAGAAGTTTCAGGTGATAGAATTTTTCTCTGTTGGTTTTCTCTTCCTCTAATTTTTCCCTTAGAGTATAGTATTCCTTAACATAATTGACTATCTCTCCCCGTAGAGAAGATGAGATAGGTTCATAAGTTATTTCTAACCGGAAGGGTAAGAAAAGATTTACCCCGGAAGGATTATCTTCACAAAGGTAAGAAAATTTACCTTGCCCTTTTGCTAATAAAGAAAGTTCGCTATTGGTAAGTTTTTTGAATATATCTATTTTTTTTCTTCGGGGTTCCTTAGCGGTGAAATATCTATTATAAAGATTTTCTATATCATCCATATCTTGCTTGGGGATTTCTTCTTTGCAAATGCCAATATCTTCTATCTGCGGGACTTTCATTATTTTCTTCAAGTCTAAACAGAGTAAACGGATTTTTATCTCTTTATCTAAAAGGATAAGCTCTTGTCTTAGTATTTCTATCTCTTTTATCTTTCGGTCAAAGGGAGTATAAAGGGGGGAGTCGAGGCTTAATTTATGAAGTTGAACAGTAAGATTGCAGATTTCTTTCTGAGAACTGTATTCTTCATAAGCCATAATTAAGCATAGCCACTTATAGAATATCATCTTTAAAAGATTATTTTTCTCATTTTCATAAAATAATTCTCTCCATGCAGAGAGAGAGGAAAAATATTCATATTTTGAGGCCATTTTTTGCAGAAGGCGCAGTTCCTTATCCATATTTTTTAAGAACAGAGAATTCTCTTCAAAATAGTTAATGAGTTTATTGAAGTCAGGGATAGGAGGGAGGTCGGTTTTAATTTTATCAAGGGTTGAGCAGTCTCTATATATAAGGATTTCATTTTTTAGTAATTCCTCTTCTTTATTGAGGGCGATTAAAGATAGAGAACTCTTCAGGAAACTGTCCTCTATATAAGAGCGGTCTTCAAATAAGTCGGCTAATCGCTGGGCTTCTTTGGTTTTTTCTATTATCTTCTCTAAGATTTCTCTTCTTTTCTGAATGTATTCAAGTCTAAGGAGGATTTCTTCTTCTGCGAGGATATTTTCCAGTTTAGTAATCTCAAGGTCAATTTTATTCTGCTCATATAATAAACCGTGCACCTCTCTTTCTATCCCTGCAGGGATGGGGAAGGAAAAAAACACATAAGGGACATTAGTTGGAACATTAAGATAGGAAAGTGATTGAGGATATTTTTCTTTTCTTTCTTGGTAATAACGATTATCCCATTCTAAGATTTCTTCCCTTATTTTAGTTATTTCTTTATCAAAACCGGTTTTTATACCTTTAAAAACATCTTCTGGTTTAATCTCTTCAGAAATATTAAATTTATCTTTAAGCAGTTGGGAATATAGTAATTTCTCCTCTTTCTTCTTTTTTATTTCCTCCTCCAACAATCTCCTTTTTTGATTTATCCAGAAATTTGCCTGGGGATTGATTTCTGCCTGGGGAAAAGATAAACCAGAGAGGAATTCTAATGAATTGCTAATTATTTCAATTTCTTTTTCTGTGTATTTTAAAGAGGATAAAATCTCAAATAATTCTTTCAAGATAAAAAACTTTGTTTTTTCGCTTTCTGTTTCATAAAGAGAATAGATAAGATTTTCACGGAAAAGCACGGGGTTGGATACATTTTGGGGTGAAGCATTGAGCAATTTGTGAACAGAATAACGTTTAAGAAGCTCTTTGTTCAGATATTCTAAACGAGGGGAGTTTTTGAATAATCTATCTCTCCATTCTTCTGAGTAAGCGGAAGGGACAAATTTAAAGAATAAAAATAAAAACAATAATATTGTTCTCATTATGTTTTAAATATAATAACATAAGCCATTTCTTTCGTCAAAAACTTTGTGGATTTATATGCTTTTTAGTATAATATAATCTGGACGGAAATGAAAAATTATCAGATTGCTCAAATTTTTAATCAGTATGCCGATTTGCTGGAGATAAAAAATGATAATCCTTTTAAGATACGTGCATATCGAAGAGCCTCCCAGAATTTAGAAGGGCTTACTGAGGATATAGAAAAGCTTACGCGAGAAAATCGCCTTCAAGAAATTCCTGGTATAGGGAAAGACCTTGCGGAAAAGATAAAAGAGTTTGTTAATAAGGGAAAAATCTCTTCCTTTGAAGAGCTGCGTAAGACTGTTCCCGAAGGAGTTTTAAAAATGCTGGAAATTCCTGGGGTCGGTCCTAAGACAGCAAAAATGTTTTATGAGAAATTGGGAATTAAGTCTATAGAGGAATTGGAAAAACTGGCACGCGAGCATAAGTTAAGCGGACTTCCGGGCTTGAAAGATAAAACTGAAGAAAATATTTTGAAGGGAATAGAGCTTATAAAGAATAAAAGAAAAAGGATGCTTTTAGGAAATGCTTTACCTCTGGCGGATTCCATTATTGCCAGTTTGAAGAACTTAAAGGAGGTAAAACGGATTACTTATGCAGGAAGCTTACGGAGGATGAAGGAGACTATTAGGGATATAGATATCCTCATCACTTCCACACATCCGGAGAAAGTAATGGGATATTTTGTAAAACTTCCTCAGGTAAAAGAAGTTTTAGCAAAAGGGTCTACTAAGTCCAGTATTCTAACTCATGAAGGAATCCAGGTTGACCTGCGGGTGGTTGAACCAGATAACTTTGGTTCCTGTTTGCTTTATTTTACCGGCTCCAAACAACATAATATTCACTTGCGTACCCTTGCTCAGAAGATGGGGTTTAAAGTGAGTGAATACGGTGTTTTTGAAGAGAGAACAAATAGAAATTTAGCCAGAGGAAAAGAGGAGGCAGAGATTTATAAAATTCTAGGGCTTTCTTATATTCCACCTGAGTTAAGGGAGGATTTGGGAGAGATTGAAGCGGCGCAAAAAGGAGAGCTTCCCCAACTTGTGGAATTAAAAGATATAAAAGGAGATTTACATGTACATTCTGATTGGTCTGATGGAGCGCATTCTCTGGAAGAACTTGCAGAGGAAGGAATAAGAAGAGGCTACGAGTATCTTGCCATAACCGACCATTCCCAGAGTTTGGGGATTGCAAGAGGTTTGAATGAAGAGAGGCTTTTACAACAAATTAAAGAGATTAAGAAAATAAATCAAAAATTGAAAAACTTTCGTCTTCTTTGCGGAACGGAAGTAGACATTCGTAAAGATGGAAGTTTAGACCTGGATAGTAAAGTTCTGGAAAAAATGGATATTGTGGTAGCTGCCTTACACACCGGCTTTCGACAATCAAAAGAGGAATTGACCAAAAGAGTAATTAGAGCTTTTGAGAGTGGTTTGGTTGATATTTTTGCTCATCCTTCGGGAAGGCTCTTAGGGGAAAGAGAGGCTTATGAATTGGACTATGAGGCGATCTTTAAAGTGGCGAAAGAAAAGAAGGTTTGTTTGGAGATAAACTCCTATCCCCAGAGGCTTGATCTTACTGATATAAATTCTCGCTCGGCAAAAAATTATGGTATCACTCTTGCCATAAATACCGATACCCATAATATAGGCCAATTGGATTATCTTCGTTTAGGGATAGCTGTAGCCAGAAGGGGCTGGCTGGAAAAAAGAGATATACTTAATTGCCTTCCTTTAAAAGAACTTCTTAAGAAATTGAATAAGTAACCAATAAACAATATACAGGATTTGTATATAAAAATAAAGAGATAAAAAAGTCAACTTAATTACAGAAATAATATGTTCCTGAAGAGAAGGTTAAAATTAATAATCAGAGAGAGCTTAATATTATTCTTTTTTGGCTCAATTTCTATATTGGCAGATGAAAAAAATCTTCCTCCCGTCGTAAAAATTACCTACCATCCAAAGGAAGGAATTAGTCCATTAGAAGTTGAATTTTCCAGTGAAGGAACTTACGATCCTGATGGAGAAGTTGTTTCCTATTACTGGACATTTGGTGATGGCGCTCACTCCGAAGAAAAAAACCCTAAACATATTTTTAAATATCCTCCTGCAGAATATTTTGTTCAGTTAATGGTCAAAGACAATGCGGGGTTAATTGCAGTTTCTTCTCCTCTTATAATTAAGGTTAAAGCAATTGAAGAGGGTGTTAATAAGAAAAGGGTCATTGAATTTCAGAGGAAACAGTTAAAATTTGTTTATAAAGAGCACTTCCGGCTTAAAGATCTATATCGTTCCGGCCCATACGTGAGAGGAGAGGTAGATATTGCCGGTACTGGCTTTGCTTTAGCAGGTTTATGTGTTGCGGTAGAGCATGGGTTGATTTCAAAAGAAAAAGCTCAAGAATTTGCTCTGGCGACAATTATGCGCTGTTTAGAATTACAAAGTGATCCGCAAACAAGTTTTTTAGGATTTCTGTACCATTTCTATCTCTGGGACCAGGCAAAAGAAAAATTTTATCATAAGCCCGATGTAGAGGTTTCTACTATTGATACAGCCTTGCTTTTAGCGGGAATGATTACCGCGGGAGAGTATTTTGGGGGAACGGTTCGTGAGAAGGCAGAAGAGTTTTACTCCCGGATTAACTGGAAAGGTTTTTTTGAACCTGCGCGTAGACAGTTTCATATGGCTTGGAGAAATGGAAAATTTTTTGGCTGGTGGGATTTTTATACCGATGAAATTATTCTCATTGCTTTACTGGCAGTAGGTAGTCCCAATCCTGATTACCGTGTATTTCCCGAGAGTGCTTTTTCTGGATTCCGCGTGAATATAGGCAGGTACAATTTAGGAGAGAAATATGTTTATTCCTGGTGGGGGTCTTTATTTACTTATCTTTATGCTCACATATTTTTTGATTTTAAGAAATTGGGACCGGATAAATTTTATAAAATAGATTGGTGGGAAAATACAAGGCGGGCTATTGAGGCAGATATTAATTACTGTCGCGACGAAGGATATCCGGAAAACGTATGGGGTCTAACCGCTTGTTGGTCAAGGAGTCATCCTAAATGGGACGAGTGGGAGTATCGTTCGGATGTGGGGGGAGGAATTTCCGGCGAGGGTTTGCGTTACGGTAACAAGAAAAATGGAGTATGGCCAATTGCGCCTTTTATTACCATAGCATGTCTTCCGTTTTTCTCTCTGGAAGATGACCTGAGAAATAATCCTGCCTTTTTAGCCTGGGATTTTATGGAGAGAAACATTTATAACCATGAGGGTTTTGTAGTTGAGTCTTTGGATGCAAACTTTTTAGACAAGGAAGGGAAGCCACAACAGAATTGCAATTTTATTGTCGGGATGGATATTTTAACCCCCGCCTTAATGATAGAGAATGCATTCTCAGGTCTTATCTGGAAATACTTCATGCGTAATCGCAATATTCAGAATGCGCTCAGGTTGGTGTTTGAGTAAATTTAAAAAATACTTGACAAGATGTTTAAAATAGGATACATTGAAAATGAAAACCAATTTCATAAGGAGGTAGTATGTCACCAAGAATCGGTTGTGGTCCACCATCATGGTGTGGTAAATTTAGGGATTGGGGATACAGGATTACGTTACCTCGCGAGATAATTTTAGAAGTTTTGACAAGAAGTAAGAAGCATTTAAGTGCGGAAGATATATATTTAGAGGTTCATAAAAGATACCCTAATATTGGGTTGACTACTGTTTATAGAACCCTTGAAATATTAGTAAATTTAGGATTTGTATCAAAACTTGATTTCGGAGATGGTAAGGCTCGTTATGAATTTTTAGAGGGTCCGAAAGGTAGCAAACATCATCACCATTTAGTCTGTACAGGATGTGGCAGAGTAGTAGATTATACTGATTTTGTAGAGGAAGAAGTTGAGCTTCTCAATCGGATTGAAAAAGCTCTTTCAAAAAAATATGGATTTAAAATTGCTAATCATCTTATTCAATTTTACGGATTGTGTGAGAAATGCAAATAATTTTTTTCACTGTTAATGAAAATGGTTTTCAATAACAATAAGAGAAAGGGGGTGATTGGTATGCCAAGAGGAGACGGGACCGGACCTTTGGGATTAGGTCCAATGACGGGAAGGCAAGCAGGCTTCTGCGCGGGCTATCCTATGCCTGGTTATATGAATCCTATTCCTGGTCGAGGTTATTTTGGCTGGGGGAGAGGATTCTTTGGCCGAGGCAGGGGGTTCAGACACTGGTATTATGCAACCGGTCTTCCGGGCTGGGTGAGGGCTTCTTTAGGATATCCTGCTTTTGGTGGTTGGATGAATCCAGCTTTATATCCTTTTGGAGTTGAGCTTACTCCTAAACAGGAGGCGGATATTTTAAGAAATCAGGCAGAAGTTTTAAAGAGGGAACTCCAAGATATCCAAAGCAGGATTGAGACATTAGAGAAACTCCAAGCCCAGGAAGAGAAAAATGAGTAACCAGAAATGATGGGGAATAGATTTGTGTAGCTATTCCCCATCTCCGTACATTTTTTAACTAGGAGAACCTATAATTAAAGTATTTCCCAAATACAAAAAAGAATTTGTCATATTATATAAACAGATTTTAGAGATAATAAAATGAAGCAAATAGCAATTATCAGTGGTAAAGGTGGGACAGGTAAAACTGTAATTACTGGGGCATTTGCTGCTTTAGCGAAAAATAAAGTTATGGCTGACTGCGATGTAGATGCGGCGGATTTACATTTATTATTACAACTAAAGATTAAAGAACGTCATGAATTTAAAAGCGGCCAGACTGCAATAATCGATAAAAAAACTTGTCAGCAATGCGGCAAATGCATTGTTGTTTGTAGATTTGGTGCTATAGGTGATGATTTTGTAATTGACCCTATTTCCTGCGAAGGATGCGCTTTTTGTAGCTACATTTGTCCATTTGGCGCTATCAGGATGGAAGAAAATCTCGCAGGAGAGTGGTTTATTTCCGAGACACGTTTTGGACCAATGGTGCATGCAAAATTAGGCATAGCCGAAGAGAATTCAGGTAAATTAGTTTCTTTAGTGCGAAAAAAGGCAAAAGAATTAGCAGAGAAGAATAATTGCGATTGGGTAATTGTTGACGGAGCGCCGGGTATAGGATGCCCGGTAACTGCCTCACTTTCCGGAATAGACTGTGCTGTGGTGATAACTGAGCCGACCTTATCCGGCTTACATGATGCCATAAGAGTTATAGAGGTAGCTAAACATTTTGGTGCCCCGGCAAAACTTGTAATAAATAAATATGATTTAAATTCCGAAATGACAGAAAAAATAGAAGAATACTGCCATGAAAACGGCATTTCTTTAATTGGAAAGATTAGATTTGATAAATCTATCGTCGAAGCAATGACAGAGGGGAAGACCATAATGGAATATAAAAAAGAAACAGAGGTAAAAGAAGAGATTTCTCAAATCTGGAGAAGAATTACTCAGGAGTAAGGCGATGCCAATTTATGAGTATAGATGTAAAGATTGTGGTAAGGTAAGTGAATTTTTGGTTGGTGTCGGGCAGAGTAATAGTGATATAAAATGCAGTTTTTGTAAAGGTAAAAATTTAGAAAAGGTAATTTCAAAAAGTTTTATCTCTTCGGCTGGTCATATAACCGGCTCGCAAGGTGGAAAGACTTGCTGCGGAAGAAACCAGCGTTGCGACACTCCACCTTGTTCAGATGGTGGGGGCTGTATAAGATAATTATGGAGATAAAGATTATTGCGGTTGGTTCAAGGAGGTGGGAAAGGTTTATCCATAGTTGGGGAGTTTCTTTTTTGATAGGGGAGGATTTTTTATTTGATACCTTTGGTAAAACCGTTGTATTTTTAGGAAATATTAAAAAGCAGAATATTGACCTTTCAAAAATAAAACATATAGCTATTTCTCACGACCACTGGGACCATATTTCGGGGCTCTGGTATATTATAGAAAAATTTAAAGATGTAAGTGTTTATATCTGCCCGAATTTTGATATAAAGATAAAAGAAAGGATTAAATCTTTTGGTGTGAATGTGGTTGAAGTAAGAAGTCTTTTAAGAATCAAGGATAATATATATTCTACGGGAGAGATGATAGGAGAATTTAAAAATAAAAATATTTCTGAACAGGCATTGATTGTAAATTCCGAAAACGGCTTAATTGTCATAACTGGTTGTGCCCATCCAGGGATCTTAAATATTTTAGAAGAGGCAAAGTTAAACTTTCCTGATAAAGATATTTTTTGTGTGTTAGGAGGCTTTCATCTTTTAGATAAAGGAAAAAAAGAGATTGAATCCATAGTTAATGAATTTAAAAAAATGGGCATCAGAAAAGTTGGCCCTATCCATTGTACAGGTTCAACCGCTACAGAATTATTTAGGCAAGAATACAAAGATAATTTTGTAGAAATAAAAGTAGGGGAAATTATAGAAGTATGATAAAATATCTTTAAGAAGGGGTGCGGTTATGTTCAGAGAAATTTCTCAAGAGTTGAAAAGGCACGTTCCCTTTACCGCCTTCGGGGCAATTACTGGTATTATCATAATGGTAATCTTTCAAAGATTACCACAAAATGTAGCATATAGGATCTTTTATACTTTTCATCCCCTTCATGTAGTTTTGAGTGCGCTGGTTACCTCGGCTATATATAAACTTCACAGCTGTCCGGTAGATAGGCATATAAAAGGTAAATGCAATCTCTGGATGTTATTTATCATTGGCTATGTAGGTTCTATAGGTATTGCTACAATAAGCGATTCGGTTATTCCATATTTAGGAGAAATTTTACTTGACATGCCAAAAAGAGAGATACATTTAGGTTTTATTGAAGAGTGGTGGTTGGTTAATCCGTTAGCAATATTAGGCATTATAATAGCGTATTTTAAACCAAAGACCAAATTTCCTCATGCCGGGCACGTTTTGATTAGCACCTGGGCATCTCTTTTTCACATTATTATGGCGGTGGGTAAAGATTTAAATTTATTTTCTTACTTAGCTATCTTTTTGTTTCTCTTTCTTGCGGTATGGCTTCCTTGTTGCATAAGTGATTTTGTTTTCCCTCTTTTGTTTGTGAAGAATAAAGAAGTTTTAGTTCATCATAGCTGATTCGGAGAGAGCAAAGTTTAATAAAAAGTAGTTAAAATCATGGTCTGCGGGGAATTCTATCTGTC
Source organism: Candidatus Omnitrophota bacterium (assembly GCA_050252475.1). Classification (GTDB taxonomy): domain Bacteria; phylum Omnitrophota; class Gorgyraeia; order DTHP01; family DTHP01; genus JBFWKV01. Next base: position 12,720 of record JBFWKV010000003.1, read on the forward strand.
CTGCCAGACGAATTCTCTACTGTTTAAATAATATCGAAGGCCCACATGAGATAAAAATTATCTCAGATTTCGGGAAAGACAGTTTTGAATCCTTTGATAAATCCCAAAATTGTGGTAAAATAGACAAAAATAAGGAGAAAAATTATGCCTTTAGAGACTGAATATAATTTTAGCGATAGTTCAGGTATAAGCTGTATGTCAGACATTATAAAGGAGGAAGAAATCAACCGTTATCTGGAAGATGGTCAGGAATTTATTAATGACCATCTAATATGGGAGAAACTTAATAAGAATACCCATCCCGACAAAAAGAGAATAAGAGAGATTCTGCAAAAATCACTGAGCATAGAAACTTTAGAACCAGATGAGGTTGCGGTTTTATTAAACGTAAAAGACAAAGATATCTGGGAGGAGATATTTGCTACAGCGTCCCAGGTTAAGAAATTCGTTTATGATAATCGCATTGTTACTTTTGCACCGTTATACTGTTCAAGTTATTGTGTAAATAATTGTTTATATTGTGCTTTTAGAAGAGAGAATAATTTGGTAAAGAGAAGAAAACTATCTTTGGAGGAGATTAAAAAAGAAGTAGAAGTTCTTGCAGGAGAAATTGGACATAAGCGTCTCATTGTTGTCTATGGAGAACATACCACAACAGATGTTGATTATATTGTAGAGACAATAAAGACCATTTATGGAGTTAAGGTAAAGACAAAAAATGGTTACGGCTCAATAAGACGAGTAAATGTTAATGCTCCTCCAATGTCTATGGAGGATTTGAAGAAAATAAAAGAAGTAGGGGTTGGTACCTATCAAGTATTTCAGGAAACTTATCATCACGAAACTTATAAAAGAGTCCATCCAGAAGGGACAATAAAATCAAATTATCAATGGAGACTTTATTGCATGCACAGAGCACTTGAGGCAGGGATTGATGATGTAGGGATTGGAGTTTTGTTTGGGTTATACGATTGGAGATTTGAAGTAATGGGATTACTTTATCATGCGAGAGAACTTGAGAAAAGATTTGGTATAGGACCCCATACTGTTTCCTTTCCGCGCCTGGAGCCCGCTTTTAATACTCCTTTTGTACAACGAACAGAGTACAGAGTTTCGGATGACGATTTTAAGAAATTGATTGCAGTAATAAGACTGGCTGTTCCTTATACCGGAATGATTATTACTGCCCGAGAACCCAAAGAGATTCGCCAAGAGATGATAAAATTTGGCTGTACCCAGACGGATGCTTCTACAAAAATTGGTGTAGGTGCCTATAGCGACAGATATAGCCAACAGGAGGCGGAAAGACAACAATTCCTTTTGGGTGATACACGTAGTCTGGATGAGGTAATCCGGGAATTTGCCCAGATGGGATATATAACTTCCTTCTGCACTGCAGGCTACAGATGCGGAAGAACAGGTAAGTGTATCATGGAACTTTTGAGAAAAGGTAAAGAAGCAAAATATTGCAAACTTAATGCTATTCTGACCTTCCGAGAATGGCTGGATGATTTTGCAAGTAGCGAGACAAAAGAAGTGGGTGAAAAACTCATTGCCAAGGAGATGGATGAGGTAAAAAAGCAAATTCCTTCTGTCTATCCTAAGTTACTGGAATATTATCAAAGAATAGAAAATGGAGAAAGAGACCTCTATTTCTAAAGAAGATTTCTTTGCTCAATTGGCTAAGAGCATAAAAGATAAATATAAAGTTACTGTCTGGTTTGCTGAAATTCTGGGGAAGAGATGGTCTTATCTTGCGGGTGAGGGAGATTTTTCTGATTGTTTAAGCGAAAGGATTCAACTGGACGAGAAATTAGGTTTAGTAATTGAAAAGGGGTTAGATAATTTTGAGCATAAAAAGGAAGAAATATTAAAATTGGTTAGAGATAAAATAAAAAGCATTACCTGTTTGTCTTAGATGATATTCTAATTATCATCAGAAAGGAATTCTGTGCACGATACAACTTTTGCCAATGAAATATTGAAATTTCTGAAGTCTGTTTTACCCAAAGATTCTATTCAGAAGAAAATCATTGTTAATGTAAAACTGAATCCCTTCAGTCATGTCAGTCCTAAAAATCTGGAAGAGGCCTTTAATAATTTAATAACCAACTCAGAATTTAAAGGGGCAAAAATAGTAATTACGCCTTTAGAAATTTTAATTAAATGCAAGAGATGCGGAGGTATTTCCTATATAAAGCGTCCGCAACTAAAATGCCAGCAATGCGGAAGTGATAATCTGGAAATAAGTAATATAGATAAAGAATTCTTCATAGAATCTATTGAATTACACGGGGAATAAAGTGAATAATTTATCTTCAGATTTAAGAAAAAAAATCCTCAGATATCAAAGGAGCGAATTAACCGATCACATAGTGTATAAAAAACTATCTTATATTATAAAAAATCCCCAACATGCTGAAATACTTAAAAAAATTTCGGATGATGAATTATGCCATTATGAGATTTTCAAAGAGATAAGTAACGAAGAAGTTAGGCCGGTTTATTTAAAGATTATATTTTATGTTTTTATCTCCCGCTTTTTGGGTTTGAATTTTGGTTTAAGGCTAATGGAAAGGGGGGAGGATATCACCCAGGATAACTATAATGAAATTAAAGGTTTGTCTCCCAAAATACAAAAGGTGATTTTAGAGGAAACAAATCATGAGAAAGAACTTATTGGTTTAATTAATGAAGAGCGACTCAAATATGTAAGTTCTATGGTTTTGGGCCTTAACGATGCTCTTGTTGAATTAAGCGGGGCTCTTGTGGGCTTTACTTTAGCACTGCAAAAGACGAAATTGGTGGGGATTGTCGGGATGATTACCGGAATTGCTGCTTCTTTATCTATGGCATCTTCGGAATTTCTCTCTACTAAAGAAGAGGAGTCAGAAAAAAATCCCTTTAAGGCGAGCCTGTATACAGGTATTGCCTATGTGGGAACGGTGGTGATTTTAGTATTACCATATTTTATTTTTAAAAACATCTTTTTTAGTCTGGCTTTAGTAATTATAAATGCCATTCTATTAGTTCTTATTTTCACTTTCTACATTTCAGTCTCTAAAGGGCTTAGTTTCAAGAAAAGATTTTTTGAAATGGCGCTCATAAGTTTAGGGGTTAGCCTGGTTAATTTTGTGATTGGATTGTTAATCAGAAAATTTTTTGGTATAGAAGTATGAGAAAGGGATAATATATGTTGAAAGATTTAACTCAGATGTCTGCAGGAGAGACGGGAATTATAAAAGAACTTCAGGGAGGAAGAGGATTTGTGAGAAGAATAGAATCTCTGGGGATACGTGAGGGTAAAAAAATAAAGAAAATAAGTTCCCAGTTTTTAAGAGGACCACAAACAATAGAAATAGATAATTGTCAATTTGCCATTGGTTTCGGAATGGCAAAGAAGATTTTAGTAGAGGTCAAATGAGGAAAATTCTTTTAATGGGTAATCCCAATGTTGGCAAATCCGCAATTTTTTCTCGCCTTACAGGAGCAAAAGTAATTATTTCTAATTATCCGGGGACAACGGTAGAATTTACTCAAGGCAGAATGAAAGTTGGCGATGAAACATTTATGGTTATTGATGTCCCCGGTACATATACCCTTGAACCTACCTGTAAAGCAGAAGAGATAGCGGTAGATATGCTTAAGGAAGGCGACATTGTGCTTAATGTGGTAGACGCTACCAATTTAGAACGCAATCTTTACTTTACCTTACAGCTTCTGGAAAGAGATATCCCTGTGATTATAGCTTTAAATATGTGGGATGATACAAAACACAAGGGAATTCACATTGATTTAGAGAAATTGGAGGAAATGCTGGGTGTTCCGTTGGTTCCCACCTGTGGTTTAACAGGAGAGGGGATTAAAAAATTAATCAGTCGTATTCCTGAGGCAAAAAGCCCTCGATTTAAATTTTCCTCCGACAAAGAGCGATGGGAAACGGTGGGCAAGATTATTTCTTCAGTACAGAAAATAACCCATCGTCATCATAGTTTTCTGGATAATTTAGAAGATTTAAGTATAAAACCATTAACCGGTATTCCTCTTTCTTTCCTGATAATCTATATTACTTTTCATATAATCCGTTTCCTGGGAGAGGGAATTATTAAATATCTGGTTGATCCCCTTTTTAAAAATTTCTGGTTCCCTTTAGTAAATAAACTAAGTATATTATTAGGTGAGAATAATTTCTTACATAAGATTCTTATTGGTCATCTTGTTGACGGAAAAATCAGCCTGGGAGAATCTTTTGGAGTTATTACTACAGGCCTTTATGTTCCTTTGGTAATGGTTCTCCCTTATATTTTAAGTTTTTATTTCATTTTAGGACTCTGGGAGGATTTTGGTTATTTGCCACGCTTAGCGGTATTGGTGGACAATTTAATGCACCGTATTGGATTACACGGATATGCTATAGTTTCTTTTATTTTAGGTTTGGGTTGTAATGTGCCGGGGGCTTTAGCGATAAGGCTTTTAGAAGGAAGGCGTGAAAAATTTATTGCCGCTACATTAATGGCAATTGCGGTTCCCTGTATGGCGCAGATTGCGATGATTGTAGGATTAGTTGGCCAGAGAGGAGGGAGATATGTAGTTTTGATATTTGCCATTCTTTTTTTACTTCTTATATTGAAAGGGATAATTCTGAATAAATTTTTGAAAGGCACAAGTCCAGAGCTATTGCTCGAGATTCCTCCTTATAGGATTCCTTCCCTAAAAGCAGTGGTTAAGAAACTTTGGATGCGTGTATTCATTTTTCTCCGTGAAGCAGTTCCACTGGTTCTTACGGGGATTTTCTTTATTAATTTACTTTATGTGCTTAAGATAGTTGAATTCCTGGCGGAATTATTTTCTCCACTTCTGGTTGGGTTGTGGGGTATACCTAAAGAGTCAATTTCTGCTTTACTCGTAGGGTTTTTAAGAAAAGATGTTGCAGTAGGGATGCTTGCACCCCTTAATCTTACCACAAGAGAACTTGTTATCGGCTCAACTGTTCTGGCAGTATATTTCCCCTGCATCGCCACCTTTTTTGTTTTAATTCGGGAACTGGGTATAAAAGATACCATCAAATCCACACTCATTATGCTTTTTACTGCTCTTTCTATAGGAACTATTTTAAATCTTCTTCTTCCCCAATAATGATAAGATTAAAAAGAAAATTTTTTTCTCGTCATCCGAAAATAGCAGCCCCTCTTCTTTTGGGAAAATATTTGATAATGAATTCTGAGGAGGGAAGGATAATTGCTAAGATTGTGGAAACGGAAGCCTATGGAGGGAGGAGTGACCGGGGATGCCATGTGGGAAGATTTGGTTATACTAAAAGGACTTCTCTTCTGTTTGGCAAGGTGGGATGTGCTTATGTTTATCCGGTCCATATAAACACATTTTGTTTAAATATTGTGTGTCATACAAAAAGGGACGCGGGGGGAATTTTGATTAGGGCATTAGAACCCATTGATGGGCTTGAGATTATTTTGAGAAATTTACAGAAGAAAGAAAAAAATATAGATAAGAGAAAGTTGTTGGATGGTCCGGGGAAAGTCTGCAGAGCTTTGAAGATAAATGGAAGTTTTAATGGTTATGATTTAATTGATGGCAAGATAATTTATCTTACCGAAGGAGAAGAAATACCACCGGATAAGATTGTTACTGCCCCGCGGATAAATATTCCTTATGCAGGCATTTCTAAGCGCTGGCACTGGAGGTTTATTTTAAAGGACAAAACCAATTGAATTTGGAGATATTAGATATTAGGCATTATTAAGATGGCTGGGGAAGTAATAATTAAAAAGCCTCTTCTTCATAGTTTGGTTACCACCAAGAAAGAAATGCACGGTTGGTATCGGGGAAAGAGAGAATGTACGGCGGAAAGACTTCTAATAAACCCCTATAACGGCTGTTCTGTAAATTGCTTCTATTGTTATGCGAGAGCTTTACCTGGATATTTTAAAATTTTTAGTCAAAAAAATATTATTTTTGTTTGTAAAGATTTTGATAAAGTAATTGCCAAACAACTTGATTCTCTGAATATAGTTAGCTGTGGTTATCTTTCTCCAGTTACTGACCCTTTTCAGGAATTGGAAAAAGTGTACCATCTTTCGGAGAAAATAATTGAAGAATTTGTAAAGAGAAATATCCCTATTGAATTTATTACCAAATGCAAAATACCGGATAGAGTGATTGATTTGATTAAAACCCAGAAACATTCTTTTGGACAAATCTCCATTCTGACAACCAATGAAAATCTGAGAAAAATACTTGCTCCGGGCGGTGCTTCGACGGAAGAATTATTTTGCAATCTGAAAAAGCTTTCTGAAAAAAATATATTTTCCGTTTGCAGAATTGACCCGATATTGCCTTTTATTACAGATGCTAAAGATGAACTTTTTAGATTGATTGAAAGAGCAATTGATTCGGGTGCGAGACATATCATTGCCAGTATTCTGGATATACCTTTAAGAATGAAGAATTTTGTTTTACATAAAATTAAAAAATATTTTGGTTCGGAAATCTATGCAAATTATATCTCTTTATATAGCGAAAAGATTGGCTATCTAAATGCCGAGATAGGCTATCGCCGTAGAATATTTGAGTTTTTGAAGGAATTCTGTAGCAAGAAAAGAATTACTTTTTCCTTGTGCATGGAGTACGAAATAAAAGATAATAAAATTAAAGGATTGAACCGAGAATTTATGACTTCAAATAATTGCGAAGGGATAGATATCCCGCTGTATGTAAGGAAAGGTAGAAGTTTTGATGTTCTTTATGAATGTTCAGGAAATTGTTTAAATTGTAGTAAGCCCCTTTGTGGAATTAAAGACTTAGCCATGGCAAATCCTTCTGCTTCGCGCAAGGATTTTAAGCTGAAAGATTATAGAAGATGGGCGAGGGAAATTAGTAATAAAATTGAGCTATGAGTTTAGTAATATCTGCCAAGTTGGCAAAATTGATAGACGAAAAGGTAAGTAAGAATTTAGGTATTTCTACGCTGGTTCTTATGGAAAATGCAGGACGTTCTGTGGCAGAAGAGGTGGTTAAATTAAAAAAGAAGAAGATTGCTATTTTCTGTGGTAAAGGGAACAATGGTGGAGATGGGTTAGTTTGTGCGAGGCACCTATTATGCAGAGGAATAAAACCGGACGTTTTTCTATTAGGAAAGATTGAGGAAGTAAAGAATGAGGCAAAAGTAAATCTAGATATACTTCTAAAACTGTGGAGGGCTATAGAAGTTAATGAAGAAAATTTTAGCAAGATAAAATTTAAGAAATACGATTTAATTGTTGACGCTATTTTCGGAATCGGGCTTAAAGGCAAAATAACCGGATTTTTTCAAAACACGATTGATTTGATAAATTCATCAGGTGCTTATGTGGTTTCTGTAGACATTCCTTCAGGATTGGATGCAGACAGTGGGAGAGTTTTGGGGAATTGCGTAAAAGCAAATATGACCATAACTTTTTTTGCCAAGAAAAGTGGGATGGTAAAAAATAAAGGACCCGAATATTGTGGGGAAATTATTGTGAAAGACTTAGGTTTTCCTGAATTCTCTCCTGCCAGATGCAAATCCGTTAATTGGCTAACTTGTTGATTTTTGTAATTTTGCTTGACAGGTAAATTTTTTGGTGTTATTATTTTGCATAAAGTAACACGATTAAAATCCTATGTCCGGAGTATTTAGATTTGGAGTTTCCTTACCTAAAGATTTATCAGATGAGTTTGATAAACTCATCAAAGAGAAAAATTATCCCAATCGTTCTAAAGCAATCGGAGATTTAATCAGGCAGGAATTGGTTAAAAGGGAGTGGCTTGAAGGCAAGGAAGTTGCCGGAGCGATAACCCTTATTTATGACCATCACAAAAAAGAACTTTTAGATAAACTTACCGATATTCAGCATGATTTTCAGAGAGTAATTATCTCTACACAGCATATTCATTTAGATGAAGATAATTGCCTGGAGATAATTGCGGTGAAAGGAAGGCCGGGTGAGGTTAAGAAGCTGGCAGATACTTTGAGGGCAGTAAAAGGTGTAAAGCACGGAACTTTAAGTATGTCAAGCACGGGGAAGAAGATTGTTTAATAGGGAGGGGAAATGTTAAAACGTTTTATTCTTTATCTTATCCGCTGGCAATTGAGCACTCCTATTCTCTGGTTAGTAGTAAGAAATTTAGGTCCGGGCATCTGGGCAACGGTTTTAGCCAATTTGGTGGGAGGTTCTATATTTTTCTGGGTGGATAGGTTCATCTTTACTTCAGCAGCGATAGAAATGTGGCATTTCAAAGAAGAAGGAGTTTGCGACAATTGCGGGAAAAAAGCAAGTTTATGGAGGTTAGTTCTTGCTCCGGGATACGACCGAAGAAATGCTCCTCCAAAATTTTTATGTTTAGACTGTTCTAAAAAAAAGACCGATGAATTGAGGAAGAAAGGAATTTATGTAAGAGGAAGGAGTAGATGAATAAAGAGATTGAGTCAGAGGTAATGGAGGAAATAACTAAAGCGATAGAAAAGATTAAATTTGGAGAATTGGTGGTTACCATTCATAATGGAAAGGTTGTGCAGATTGAGAAAAGAGAAAAAAAGAGATTCCAGAAATAACAAGCGACTTTACATAAAGAGCCTTTAAAAACTTTTATCCTGCCCACCTGACAACCGGAGGTGGTGATGGGAAAAAGGAGGGGAGGATGGGAGGTGTGTTAAAGAAAAAAG
>JBFWKV010000004.1:0-21022 GCA_050252475.1 Candidatus Omnitrophota bacterium
TTTAAAATTACGATTGGTGGTAGAAATACATTTCTCACCTTTATCCAGGATTCCCATATGTCCACCTAAACATGGACCGCAGGTAGGCGTAGAAAAAACCGCCCCTGCTTTAACAAAAATTTCCGCCAACCCTTCTTTAACTGCCTGAAGATAAATTTTTTGAGTAGCAGGGATCACAATCATTTTTACATCAGGATGTATCTTTTTACCCTGGAGTATTTTTGCCGAGATTCTTAAATCAGATATCCTACCATTAGTACAAGAACCAATAACCACCTGATTTATTCTTATATTTTTGAGTTCCGATACCGGCTTTACATTAGAAGGCAAATGAGGGCAGGCAACAAGCGGTTCCTTCCATTTTCTTACATCGTATTCTTTAATTTCACAATATTTTGCATCTTTGTCACTCTTCAAATTGCTCACCCGTCCACTCATACACCTGCCAGTTCTCTTATGGTGTTTTAGTGCTCCGGTACTCTGGTGCTCCCTAAGGTATCTGAAGGTAATCCTGTCTGGCTCAATTATTCCCGCCTTCCCCCCTGCTTCAATTGCCATATTGCAGATAGTAAACCGTCCATCCATATCCAGATTTCTTATCGTTTCGCCGGTAAATTCCATTACTTTATATAAAGCTCCATCTACACCAATATCGCCAATAGTATATAAAATAATATCCTTTGCCGTTAACCATTTATTCAATTTCCCAAAATAGATAAATTTTATTGATTCGGGAACCTTTAGCCAAACTTTACCTATAGCCATTGCTCCCGCAAGATCAGTAGACCCCACACCCGTAGCCAGAGCTCCCAAGGCTCCATGAGTACAGGTATGCGAATCCGCGCCGATAACCAGATCTCCCGGCCTTATCAAACCCAACTCCGGAAGCAAAGCATGTTCTATACCCATTCTACCTACCTCATAATAATGTTCTATCTGGTGTTTTTTGGCAAAATCTGCCAGAATCTTTGCCTGTTTTGCCGAAGCAAGGTCTTTTGCCGGAGTAAAGTGGTCAGGAATAAGAGCAATTTTATTTGGGTCAAAAACTCGTTCTATTCCTGCTCTTTCCAATTCTTTAATGGCTAAAGGAGCAGTAATATCGTTACCAAAAGCAAGGTCAATTTCGGCAAGAACAAACTTGCCCGGATAAACTTCTTTTTCCTCCGTATGCATTAAGATAATTTTCTCAGTAATGGTAAATCCCATCTTTAATCCTATTGTTTACCGGAATAAATTAGTAAGCTAAATCTGTATAACCAGCGCGGTTTCCTGACAATCAGGAAATTTTGCACAATTCACACACTCTCCCCAGATTTTTTGGGGCATCTGAGATTTATCAATTTCTCGGAATCCTAATTTCTCAAAAAATTTAGGTATATAGGTTAAAACAAAAACTTTTTTAATACCCAATAATTTTGCTTCTTTAAGCGCCTCTTTTACTAAATTTGTTCCAATGCCTTTATTTTGCAATGACTCCTCTACTACCAGAGATTTTATTTCTGCCAGATCCTCCCACCAGATATGTAAAGCACAGGTTCCTAAAATTTTTTCTTTTTCCTCATAAACAAAATAATCCCGAATATTATCATATAATTCACTGAGCGAACGAGCAAGCATCATTCCCCGTTCAGCGTATAAATTAATCAATCGCTGGATATCTTTAACTTCACTGATTTTAGCCTTACGAATCATAGAAAATCCTCTTTTTTATGAATTTTTTCCTTCATTAATGGAATAAGATATTACCATAAACTCTTTTTCTTTACAACAATATTATCAATCAGCCAACCAACAACAAACCCAATGCCCGGAAGAAATTTCTTTCAATAAGGGTTCTTTTTCTTCGCAAATAGCCTTCTTCTCCTTACAGCGGGACAGAAAACAGCATAATCCTTCTTTTTCCTTCGGAATACTTTCTACAGTATTATAAGTAAAGGTAGCTAATTTTTTTGTTCCAATCTTAGGAATAGCCGAGAAAAGAATTCTGGTATAGGGATGGAGTGGGTTTTTAAATATTTCTTCAGAATCTGCTTTTTCTAAAATTTTACCCCGGTAAACCACACATATATCATCGCTTACATGGCGAACCACTCTTAAATCGTGAGCAATAAATACATAGCTCAAATGTAATTTCTTCTGTAAATCCATGAGAAGATTAATTATTTGTGCCTGAATGGACAAATCTAAAGAAGAAACAGGTTCATCTAAAATTATCAATTCCGCTTCTCCCGCTAAAGCACGGGCAATACTTATTCTCTGACGCTGACCACCGCTAAACTCATGAGGAAATCTATCCAAAACATCCTTAGACAAACCTACAAGCTCCAACAATTCTAAAACTTTCTTTTTCTTCTCAATATTGCTCTTTTCTAGTAATTCCATACCTTCCAGAACAATTTTCTCCACTGTGAAACGAGGGTCGAGAGAAGAAAAGGGGTCCTGAAAAACAATAGAAACAGATTTTAATTCCCTGAGGGAAAGTGAAGTTATCTCTTTGCCTTTGAGAAAAATTTCTCCTTCATCAGGTTTAAGAACTCTCACCAGTAGTCTCGCAAGTGTTGATTTTCCCGAACCACTTTCCCCTACTATTCCTAAAGTTTTACCTTCTTCCAGAGAAAAATTTATCCCATCCACCGCCTTAATATACCCCACAGTCTTATAAAACAATCCCTTCCGGATAGGAAAATACTTCTTTAAATTTCTTACTTCTAAAATATTCATGTCTTCAAATTAAAAACAATTATTTTACAGGATTATGACACCACACCCAATGATGCGGAGAAATTTCAAATGCTTCAGGAAATCTCTTATCACAGATACCAATTTTTCTTTCACATCTTGGATGAAATGGACATCCTGCTGGTCTATTTGCTACTTCGGGAACCTGTCCTTTAATTACATTAAGAAAAGTCCGTGGTTTGCTCAACTCTGGTAAACAGGCAAAAAGTTTTTGAGTATAAGGATTGAGCGGATTCTGAAAAATTAGTTCGGTTTTCCCTAATTCCATAATTTTACCCAAATACATTATTGCCAATCTATCAGCAATCTCCTCTACAATAGCCAGATCATGAGTAATAAACAGAGAAGTGAGTTGCATCTCTTTTTTTATCTTAAGAATTAATTCTAAAATCTGTGCTTGAATGGTCATATCTAAAGCGGTGGTTGGCTCATCAAGCACAAGCAACTTAGGTTTACAGGAAAGCCCCATAGCAATCATAACCCTCTGACGCATTCCTCCGCTCAACTGGTGCGGATAACTATCGAGTAAAATCTCGGGATTAGGAAGTCCCACACTGGACAACAATCCCTTCGCTTTGCTACGTGCTTCTTCCTTATTCATACCAAGATGGAAAATAAGCATTTCAGCCATCTGAATCCCTATCGAAAGCACAGGATTTAAAGAAGTAAGGGGTTCCTGGAAGACAATACTTATTTCTTTTCCCCGTAAGTAGCGCAATTCTTTCTCAGAAATATTTCGTAAATTCCTGCCCTCAAAAATAATATCTCCTTCAACAATCCTGCCCGGTGGAGGAACCAGCTGTAAAAGAGAAAGGGCAAGCATCGTCTTTCCGCAGCCCGACTCACCTACAAGTGCCAGAAATTCCCCCTTTTTGATATTTAGAGAAATCCCATCAATTACTGTAGCTACTCTACCCTCCGAATATAAATTTACTTTCAGATTATTTATCTCTAATAAATTATCCATCTTTATCAAAATTTCTAAGTCTGATATTTCTGCGGATCAAAGGCATCTCTCAAACCATCACCTAATAGATTAAAAGCCGATACAGTAATAAAAATAAAAATACCGGGGATTAATATCCAGGGATGTTTTTGAATCTCACTTATTGCCATTGCTTCGGAAAGAAGGTTTCCCCAGCTGGCATAAGGATCCTGAATCCCTAACCCGATTAAACTCAAAGCCGATTCTCCTAAAATATAACCCGGAATAGAAAGCGTAACCGCCACAATTATGTAAGAAAATAAATTGGGAAGAATATGACGGTAGATAATTTTTAGGTGGTTTAACCCGCAGGTTCGTGCAGAGATCACAAATTCTTTTTCCCTTAAAGAAAGCGTCATTCCTCTGATTACCCTTGCTAATCCTGCCCAGCCGATAAAAGAAAGAATAATGACAATAAGAAAATATATCTGGACTGAACTCAATCCCGCAGGAAAAGTTGCCCGCAGAGTAAGCATGAGATAAAAACCGGGAACCATCATTATAATCTCGCATATCCGCATAATAAAATTATCAAGCTTTCCTCCGAAATACCCCGCAATGCCCCCTACAAACATCCCTAATAAGAAGCTAATGCTTACTCCCACCAAACCGATAGAAAGCGAAATTCTTGAACCATGTAAAATTCGCGAAAATAAATCTCGTCCCCTACTGTCTGCTCCAAACAGATAAATCCTTGCCGGCTCATCTACACCAAAAAGATGAATCCTGGTTCTAAAAATTCCCAGTAATTTATAAGCATCTCCTTTATAAAAAAACTTTACGGGATAAATCTGGGTTTTATCCTCATAATACAGACGTCGGTAAAATTTATCAAACTTCTGTTCATATTTATACACATAAAGACATAACCGATTATCTTTGATACCTAAATGTATTTTGGTAGGAGGATGATAAGAATTCTCCCTCTTCTCGTCATCAAAGCTGTAAGGAGCAAAGAAATCAGCAAATATAGCCAGTGTATAAAGAGCTACTAAAACCCAGAACCCTGAAATTGCCATGCGGTGCTTCTTTAAACGCCTTAAAGCAATCTGGAAAGGCGTTCTGGTTATAGTTCTGTTTCTTTTACTCATATCTTATCCTCGGATCTAACCAGGCAAGTAAAATATCGGCAATTAAGTTGCCTGTAATAAGCATGATACCACTCATTACCATTGCTCCCATGACTAAAAAAATATCCTGACTTCTCACTGCGGTAAGCACAATTGACCCCAAACCTGGCCAGTTACAGATTCTCTCTGTTAAGGCTACACCACTTAGGATATCTGAGAGATGATATCCAAAAATCGTAACCAGTGGGTTAATCGCATTTTTTAGTGCATGTACATACAAGATTCTTCCTTCGGGAAGTCCTTTAGCACGAGCAGTAAGAATATAACGCTGACGTAAAACTTCCAGCATGTTGCCCCGCATAATCCTTTGCAAAGAAGCAATTGCTCCTAAAGAAACTACAATGGTAGGAATAATCAAATGTTTCAAAATATCTATTATTTTCATAAATAAATTCAATTCCTCAAAATTAGCAGAACGTATACCGCCGGTAGGTAAAATCCCTGTAATACTGGCAAAAAAGAGAAGAAGTATAGCAAGAAAGAAACTGGGTATAGATAGTCCAATAAAAGAAAAACCTGAAAATAATTTATCCCAGAAACGATACTGTCTAACCGCACAGAATATACCCAGAGGTATAGCGATTAACCAGGTAAAAAAAAGACCCGATAATGATAAAAGTAGAGTATTGCCAATTCTACTTTTTATTACTTTGGTAACCGGATTTTTCTGAGTAAAAGAATATCCAAAATCTAATCTGAGGACATTTTTCAACCAGTAAAAATACTGAACTATCCATGGTTTATCAAGATGATACTGAGCCTCATACAATTTAATTGTTTCGGGAGAGATTTGTGGATTAAGTCTCAGAGTATCAAAATAGTCACCCGGAGCAAGTTGGATAAAGAGAAAAGTAACAAATGATATTGCCAGTAATAATGGTATGGAGACAAGTATCCGACGAATAATATAAGTTCTCATGGAGAAAATTTTAACATAAGAAAAGAAAAAGGAAAAGGGAAAACAACAATAAGCTACAAAAATGAAAAGATTTTACCTCTTTTAGTGCTTAATCCCTGCTGTCAACTACATAAATTTCTTCTATATTATGGAAGGCTCCACCATAAGCAGTAGGATAGAGATTACCAAATTTATTTCTTACCGCAATGATATCGAAAGGCAGAACTGTGTAGATAAGCGGGAGATTCTCAGATACAATCACTTGCCATTCATCGTATAATTCCTTTCTTTTGTTTCTATCTAATTCCTGTACCGCCTTAGTAAATATCTCATCAATCCTTGCCTCCCAATCCGTAGCAGGATGCTTCTGGCGGGGGTACCAGAGGTGAAGTTGTCCCCAGGAATACCAGACATTTGCTCCAAAATGAGGCTCAATTCCTCCAGTTAATCCCATTACAATAGCATCCCAGTCAAAAGTAGAGTCAAGTTTGGAAACCAGAAGGTTAAACTCCAGTGGCATAAAATTAACCTTAAAACCAAGGTTCTCTAAATCCTTACGAATAAGCTGGGCAATTTTAATCCGTTCATTACTGCCTGAATTTGTATAAAGATTAAATTCAACGCGGTTTCCTTCTCTATCTTCCAAAAAACCATCGCCATCGCGGTCAATAAACCCTTCCTCAGCGAGAATTCTTCTTGCTTTTTCTATATTATACTCATATTTCTTAACCGCAGGATTATAAAAGAAACCTGAAGAGGGACTCAGAGGCCCATCTTGAGGAATACCCAACCCATTAAGCACAATATTAATCATTGAATCTTTATCAATCGCATAAGCTACCGCCTCCCGGAATCTCCGATTGGTAAACCAATTCAGTTTCTTAGGCTCAACAAATGGCTTTCCGGTTTGCGGATTAATGCTTCTATTCTGGTTAAACACAAGAAAATTTTCTCCAAGAGCAGGTCCGGTATTAAATATTGTAAAATTACCTTTTTCTTCCTCAGGCTTTAGCAGTGGATAATCTTCTCCCCGCATATCATAATAATCAATTACTCCTTCTTTAAACTTAAGAAAAGCAGTGTCCTGACTCTGAACAATAAGAAAAACTATCTTCTCTAAATAAGGAAGGCGATTGCCTTTTTTATCTCTCTTCCAATACAATGGATTTCTCTCAAGAATTACTTTTTCCCCGGGCATATATTTTGCCAGTTTAAAAGGTCCTGTCCCTATAACCTCCTCGGGAGGAGTATCTAATCCCCAGGTAAAATTAAATCTCCCTTCCTTCAAAGGTTTCTCTAAAATATGTTTGGGTAGAATCTCCTGCCCCAAACTCATTAAGAAAGGAGCAAATCTTCTGGGTAATCTGAATCTGACTTGATAGTCGTTAATTTTCTCCACTTTTATCAACTCGCCTTCAATAGTAAATATATCTCTTGCACTGGTAGGAATATTGGGGTTGTAAATCAATTCATTAAAAGTAAAAACTACATCATCTGCAGTGAATTTTTTTCCATCATGCCATAAAACATCCTGGCGCAAATTAAAAATATAAGTAAGCCCATCATCCTCTGCAATCCAATTTTCTGCCAGGTTTGGTTCCACTTCCAGAGTAATCCCATTTAGCCGGGTAAGTCCTTCAAAAATAAGTCCTGTAATGACAGTGGTTGAAGTTTCTTTAGCCACAATGGGATTAAAAGACTTGGGGTCAGAAATGGTAGCTAAAGTAAGGGTTCCTCCGTAAACCCCAATAGAAGGAGTATAATTATGGGTAATAGACGAAGAGGAAATTTCTTTTGAAAAGGAAGCAGAACCTTCTTTAAAGCTAAAACCTAAAATAAAAAAAGGGAGAAACAGGGCGGTAATTACTTTTTTATACATTATTCAACCGCTGGAGGACTTTCTTCAACCGCTGGAGAACTCTCTTCAACCGCTACAGTACCTTCGCTCTTATTTTCCTCAGAAGAGACAGTTTTTTCTACATTAACATTTTGCTTATTGCTTTCCTCTTTCAGACGTTCCATGACGGAACTACTTTTTTTACTTGAAATAATCGCTATACTTAAACTCGCAATTAAAAATATACCTGCGGAAATTGCGGTGATGCGTGTGAGAAGTGTAGCTGCTCGCGTCCCAAAAATAGTCTGGGTCTGCCCACCAAAAGTTTCCGAAAGTCCATAACCTTTACCTGGCTGAATTAAGATGATAAAAATAATAAACACACATGTTACAACATGAAGGGCAATAATAAGTCCTAACATTATTCCTCCTTTACGCGCAAAAATTAGAATCTGCTTATAAACAACATTCCTTTGATAGTAAACCTCAGCTACACTTTATCTGATTTACTGCCTCTGCTTTTTCTATAATTTTGGAAAAAGAAACCAGTTCTAAACTTGCTCCTCCCACAAGGGCTCCATCAATATCTTTTTCCTTAATTAACTCCTCTATATTCTCAGGTTTGACACTCCCCCCATATTGAATTCTCACTTCTTCAGCAATTTCTTTACCTAACATCTCAGCAAGGATCTCTCTTATATAAGAATGAACTTCTTCTGCTTGAGAAGAGGTAGCATTCACCCCTGTCCCTATAGCCCAAACGGGTTCATAAGCAATTACCAAATCTAATGGATTTTCCAATAAAACCCCTTCTAAACCATACTTAACATGGTCCTTTACCACTTCAAAAGTTTTTCCTCCCTTTCTCTCTTCAAGAGTTTCCCCCACACAAACAATAGGAATCAATTTATGTCTTAACGCTGCTTTTACTTTCTTGTTCACCGTCTCATTTGTTTCCCCAAAGAACTGTCTTCTTTCTGAATGTCCAATGATAACATACTTTACCCCCAAATCCTTCAACATTAAAGGAGAAACTTCACCGGTAAAAGCACCTTTATCTTCCCAGTGCATATCCTGTGCTCCCAATTTAATTTGAGAATCTCTAATGACTTCTTCTACCGCTGACAGTACAGTAAAAGGAGGACAAACAACAATATCAATTCCCTTTTCATCAACAAAATTTCTCTTAAGACCGTTCACCAGATCTATTGCTTCCACCACGGTCTTATTCATTTTCCAGTTTCCTGCAATAATCAGCCTTCTCATAAGAGTAATTTAGTTCATAGTTTGTAGTTCATAGTTCATAGTTTGTAGTTTGTAGTTTGTAGTTTTTTTATTTCTCAGAAAGAGCAGCAATACCGGGGAGAACTTTTCCTTCCATATATTCTAAAGATGCTCCGCCTCCTGTAGAAACATGAGTCAATTTATTCTCCACTCCAAATTTTGCCACTGCGGAAGCAGTATCGCCACCTCCTACGATGGTAACTGCCGAAAGATTCGCTATATATACTGCTATTTCTTTTGTACCTCTGCTAAATGGCTCAATCTCAAAGATACCCATTGGTCCGTTCCAGACAATTGTTTGAGCATCCTTAAGAACTTTCTTAAATTCTTCTATAGTTTTTGTCCCAATATCTACTCCTAACCATCCCTCGGAGATATTGACATCCTCTGTATTCATAACTTTAGCATTTTCATCTATTCTATCAGCAATCACATGGTCAACTGGCAAAACCAAATTCTTATTCAGGGTCTTTACTTTCTCCAAAATTTTCTCAGCAATTTCTATTTTATCCTTTTCAAATTTGGAATTTCCTATATTTATATTTTTGGCTTTAAGAAAAGTATAAGCCATTGCCCCTCCTACCAGAATGGCATCTGCTTTAGGTAGTAAATTGTCAATTACACCTATTTTATCGGAAACCTTTGCTCCTCCCAGAATAATCACAAATGGTTTCTTCGGACTACTCAGTGCATCGCCTAAATATTTGATCTCTTTCTCCAGAAGAAAACCTGCTGCTGATTTAAGATAATGCGTAATCCCTTCAGTAGAAGCATGTGCACGGTGACAGGTTCCAAAAGCATCGTTAACAAATACATCTCCTAATTCCGCCAGCTGTTTGGCAAAAAGAGGGTCATTTTTCTCCTCCTCGGGATGGAATCTTAAATTCTCCAGGAGAATCACTTTCTCTTCTGAATTCTTAATCCCCTCTTTTATTGCTTCTCCTACGCAATCATCAAATTTTCTAACCTTCATTCCCAACAATTCTTCCAACCTTTTTGCTACCGGATTCAATCTTAGGTTTTCCACAACTTTACCGCCCGGTCTACCTAAATGACTCATAAGAATTATTTTCTTTGCACCATTTTCTAAAATGTATTTTATGGTAGGGATTGCTGCTTTAATCCTTATATCATCGGTAATATTTAAACTATCATCTAAAGGCACATTGAAATCAACCCGCATTAATACCACCTTATTCTTTATATCCAGATCTTTTACCGTTAACTTTGCCATTTTTTATTTCTCCTTTTATATTTCTGTATGAAAAGCAGCTTTTATAATTTTTCTATTACCATTTTCACCAAGTCCACTACACGCATAGAATATGCCCATTCATTGTCATACCAGGCAAGGACTTTTACCAGACGTTTGTCAATCACATTGGTCAATTCAGAATCAAGGATAGCCGAATAATTAGAACCATAGAAATCACGGGAAACCAAGGGCAATTCACTATAATAAAGTATTCCTTTAAGATTTGTCTCGGAAGCCTTCTTAAAGCAGAATTAACTTCCTCTTTGGAAGTATCCTTCTCTACTTCACAGACCAAATCTACCAGAGAAACATTAGGCGTGGGAACCCTTATTGCCAGTCCATCCATCTTTCCTTTTAACTGAGGAATAACCAAACCTATTGCTTTCGCCGCTCCTGTAGTAGTAGGAATCATAGAAAGACCGGCTGCTCTTGCCCGACGCAAATCCTTATGGGGAAGGTCAAGAACTCTCTGATCATTAGTATAAGAATGGATGGTAGTCATTAATCCCTTCTTTATACCAAAATTATCCAAGAGAACCTTTGCCACTGGAGCAAGACAATTAGTAGTACAAGAAGCATTAGAGATTATATGATGGTTCTTAGGGTCGTAAGTAGAATCATTTACTCCCATCACAATCGTAACATCTTCATTTTTTGCCGGAGCAGTAATAATAACCTTCTTTGCCCCCTGTTGAATATGTCCTCTTGCTTTCTCTCCATCGGTAAATACTCCACTTGATTCTATTACAATATCTACTCCCAAATCTTTCCACGGAATCTCTACAGGAGACTTAAAACTGGTAACCTTTATTTCTTTCCCATCAACAACCAAAGCATCATCTTTCACCTTTACATCAGCAGAGAATACCCCAAAGTTGGAATCATGTTTTAATAGATGTCCCAATATTTTTGTCCCTACAGGTAAATCATTAATCACCGCCACATCTAAATCTTTATACCCTGCACGAAAAACAAGCCTTCCAATTCTCCCAAAACCATTAATACCTACTCTCACTCCCATCGCTACCTCCTTCCCTTATTTAACCATTTAACCATCCAATCAATCAATCTTAACTTCTCTCAAATATTTTGCTGCCAGACTTGGTCTCATAGGATTTATATAAAATCCTGAACCCCATTCAAAACCTGCTAATCTTGTCAATTTAGGCATGAACTCAAGATGCCAGTGATAATCCTCATCCTCCTTTGTCTCTAAAGGAGAAGTATGAATAATAAAATTATAAGAAGGGTCACGGAGAACTATTTTTACTCTCTTGAGCATTTCTCGCAGAATACTGGCAAAACTCAAAACTTCTTCTCTTTGTATATAGGAAAAATCTGATTCATGCTCTTTGGGAATTATCCAGAATTCAAATGGAAAACAGGAAACAAAAGGAGCAAAAGCCAGAAAATATTTGTTTTCGGCAATCACTCTTTTTCCATCCTGAAGTTCCTGTTTTATCATATCACAAAAAACACAACGTTCTCTATATTCAAAATATTTCTGGGCACCCAATAATTCTTCCCGAACCCTCTTAGGTACAATGGGCAAAGCAATAAGTTGAGAATGTGGATGTTCCAGAGATGCTCCCGCACTCTTGCCATAATTTTTAAAAATAAGGATGTATCTGAAGCGTCTGTCCCTTCTTAAGTCTATACTCCGGTTGCGATAAGCCCAGATAATTCTTTCCACTTCGTGGTCATGCAAATCCGCAATCTCGCGATTGTGGTCAGGATTTTCTATAATTACTTCATGTGCTCCAATCCCATTACTTAAATCATAAACCCCTATTCCTCTTTTGTTCAAATCACCTTCTATCTGAAGCGCAGGAAATTTATTAGGTACAACTCGGGTAAGCCATCCTGGGGTATTGGGTGCAGTAGATCCTTCACGGTGAGCAATTATTTCCGGAGGAGTCATCGCTTCATTACCCGGACAGAATGGACAAACCCCTTTTTTCTTTTCATGTTTCTCTACTTCAAAATCTTCAGGCTTTAGTTCTTTCTCATTTCCTATTATCACCCATCTTCCTGTAACCGGGTCACGTCTTAACTCTGCCATTTCTTCCTTCCTTTGTTAGGCTTTGGTAATTTCTTCAAGGCAATCAATTAAATTTTACATACTCACATTGAGACATTTAACCATTCAACCATTTAACTAATCTCCAACTCACGCAGATATTTTGCCGCTTCCTCGGGAGGAGTAGGATTTATATAAAATCCTGAACCCCATTCAAAACCTGCAACACGGGTTAGACGAGGAATAATCTCAATATGCCAGTGATAATCTTCATCCAGAGTTTTCCAGTAGCCTGGTTTCTTGGGAACCCTAAAAGGTGCGGTATGGATAATGTAATTATATGCAGGGTCGTTAAGGGCTTTCTTAATTCTATTAAGAACCTGTTTCATCACTTTAGCCAGCTCAAACACTTCGTGCCTTCTCAAACTGATAAAATCCGCTGAGTGATTTTTAGGAATAATCCAGGTTTCAAAAGGAAAGCGTGAAGCAAAAGGAGCAAAAGCCAGCATTCCATCGGAATCAATAACCACCCTTTCTCCCGAATCAAGTTCTTGCCTGATAATATCGCAGAAAATACATCTTTCTTTAAGCTCAAAATATTTTTTTGCTCCCACAAGTTCTTCCTTTACTCTTTTCGGATTTACCGGCATCGCCATCAATTGTGAACGGGTATGTTTTATTTTACCTCCTCCCGCATTCCTTCCGTAGTTCTTAAAAACCAGCACATATTTAAAACGCAAATCTTTACCCAGGTCAGTAATCCTCTCTATATAAGTAAGAAAAACTTTGGCAATCTGTTCTTCGGAAATGTCAGCCATATTGGCAATATGTTGAGGAGTCTCAATAACCACTTCATGAGCACCTATCCCTTGCATCACATCATACATTCCTATACCATGTCGATTGAGATCCCCCTCAATACGCAAAATAGGCGCAATGCTCGGCACAACTCTTACTTCCCAACCGGCTTTATCTCTTTGAGTATTGGGTTTGCGAAAAGCAAAGATTTCGGGAGGAGTTTTATCTTCCTTACCTTCACAGAAAGGACATTCACCTTCACTAACTTCCTCCGGTGAACTCACAAAATCGTGTGGTCTCTTTGCTCTTTCTGTAGCAATAATCACCCACCTGCCTATAATAGGGTCTTTACGCAATTCGGGCATTTTCCCATCCTTTCTTTTAAAATAAGATGTAAATTATAACAAGATTTTCCAAAAATGCAAGAATAAAATTTATAAAAATCCTTCTCCACCCATTAAGTCAACTAATTAGAAATTTTGTGGAATATATTAAATTATGTCAATACCTCTCCTTTTTCTAAACGATGTCCCAGAATAAATCTCTCCGCTGACATTCTCTTTCCGCCTTCTAACTGCAATTCTTTTATCAAAACACAACCTTTTCCGGTTGCCACTATAAATCCTTCTTTATTAACCCTGACTATCTCTCCGGGCTGAAAACCGGAAGAATCTTCTTCCACCACCTTCGTTTTCCATATTTTGAGAAGCTTATTTTTCCAATAACAATAGCTTCCCGGCCAGGGAACAAGCGCTCTTGTTTGATTATATATTCTTACTGCGGAATTATTCCAATCTATCTTCCCATGTGTTTTCTTAAGTAAAGGAGCAAAACTAACTTTACTTTCATCCTGGGGAATTAAAACTTCTTTACCAGTTTCAATCAAATTTATCGCCTCTACTAATAACTTCGCTCCTTCCTTGCTCAACCTTTCTCCCAGGGTAATCGCATCGTCCTCTTCAAGAATAGGAAATTTTTTCTGAAGAATAATATCTCCCGCATCCATTTTACTATTTACCTTAAAAACACTCAAACCCGTCTGTTTATCTCCATTCCATATCGCCCAATTGATGGGTGCCGCTCCTCTATATTCAGGTAAAAGTGAGGCGTGAAGATTAATGACAAATAAACTGGGAATAAGAAGAATTTCTTCAGGAAGAATTTTTCCATAAGAGACAATCACAAAAAGCTCTGCTTTCTTTTTCTGCAGATAATCAAGGAATTCTCTATTCTTAATATCTTCCGGCTGAACTACTTCTTTCCCCAGTGACTCTGCTTTAATTTTTACCGGTGGCGATTTAATCTCAAGGTGTCTACCCTGCCTTTTATCGGGTTGAGTTACTACAGAGACAACTTCATGATGACTGTGAACAAGCTCTTCCAGACTGGGTAGAGCAAAAGAAGAGGTTCCCCAGAATACAATTTTCATGATGCCTTTTCTTTCAGTTTCCTCAAAAGTCGGAAACGTTTTATAACACTAATGCGGTCTATAAAGAGAATCCCATCCAGATGGTCAACTTCATGTTGAATTATTCGCGCTAAAAGGCCATTAGCGTTGATAATTTTCTCCTTGCCTTCCAGATCTTCGAATCTCAGAACCACTTTCTTGCTTCTCTTCACTTCTGCCGAAATACCCGGCAGACTCAAACATCCCTCTGCGAGTACTTCCCGGGATGGTGATTTTTCTAAAATGCGTGGATTAATAAACACCAATTCTTTACCCTTTTCTCCCGTAGCATTAGCAACAAATATTCTTTTACTCACTCCTACCTGGGGTGCAGCCAGACCCACTCCATCAGCCACATACATAGTATCTATCATATCTTTAATCAATTTTCTCTCTTCATCGGTTATTTTTGTCACCGCTACAGATTTTTTTCTCAACACACCATCCGGAAATATTTTAACTTGTAATACAGCCATTATCTTTATCCTCTGCCTTTTGGTTCAATATCCACAGTTAATATATTTCCTCTGAACTTCCTCCTATTCTTAAATATTTCTTCCAGCAAATTAAACACCTTTTTTATACTACCAGATTTTATAAAAATTTGCCAGCGATATTTATCTCTCAATTTAAAAATCGGATGCGGAACTGCTTCGGAAATAAAAATTCTTGAGGAGATATTTATATCTTTCAGGGTCTCTGCCAGTAAACTGGCATTTTTCTCCACACTTTTCTTATTCTTTCCTCTCAGATTAATAACTATAAGGTTTTTGAAAGGAGGAAGTCCCAAATCTTTCCGCAAAATTATCTCCTCTCTATAAAACGCTTCATAATCAAGCCTGCGCAAAGCATCAATAAGACTGTTTTGTGGATTATGAGTTTGAATTAAAAGAGTTCCCCATTCGATATCCTCTTTCAACCACCTTAAAAGTCTTATTAATAAAGAGAAAGTCTTTTCTCCTGCGCGAAAATCAGGAAAATTACTCTCCTGTTCCAGATTGATTATCCCCATAAGCCCAAAAGCAAAAATAGGAGGTAACTTAAGCAAAATACTCGTTCCCGTAAGAATGTCTATGCGATTTTCCTGTAAATCTTTGATTATATTCTTCAACATTTTTTCCCGTTTAACATCCAAATCAATTCTGGCAATTCTCGCACGGGGAAAGAGTCGATTCAGTTCGCTCTCCATTTTTTCCGTCCCCATCCCCTGATACCGCAAATAAGACGCTTTGCATTCGGGGCAGAGTTGTGGGGGGTCTTTAATTGCGCCACAATAGTGGCAAACCATCTTTTTAGTAGAGAAATGATAAACAAAATTTCTTTCACAACGACTACAGCGCATTACCTTATGACATTTTCTACATCTAATAAAAGTAGCAAAACCTCTGCGATTAAGAAAAAGAAAAATCTTTTTACCTTTTTGCAAGACCTCATTTATCTTCATTTCCAGTGGTTTGGTTATATAATTTTTCTTCCTTACCATAGATAAATCCACAACCGAAATATCGGGATAACTTACCAGTCTCTCTCTCAAGTCAATAAGTTCCAGCATATCTTTTTTTACTTTATAATATGTTTCCACTGAAGGAGGGGTTCCGCTTAGGATCAAGGGTATTTTGTAATAACTGGAGCGATAAAACGCTACATCCCGGGCATTAAAAAAAGGAAACTCATCCTGTTTATAAAAAGAAGAACCTTCATCTTCCACAATGATTAAACCAATATTCTCGTGAGGGTGAAAAACTGCCATTTTTGTTCCTATAATTAACTTGGGATTCTTCTCTCTAATTTTCCACCAGTTAATAAAGCCATCTTTTTCTTTAAGTCCGCTGTGATAAAAAACAAATTCATAACCACTCAACCTTGTCTTTAACAAAGAATGCCAATCCTCAACCAGAGAAATCTCCGGCACAATGATAAGAACATCCTTTCCTTGGCGAAGCGTCCAGGCGCAAAGTTCATAATATATATTTATCCTCTTTTCCTGAAAATAGTCTTCAAAAAGAAGAAAATTTAATTTACCTTTTTTTTCTATCGTATCAATTATCTTCCCAGCTTCAGGAGAAAACTGCTCAAATAAATTATCTTTATTGATATCAGAAAGAGAATCTATAGAGGTTGTTGTTTTCTTGGGTTTGCGTAAATATGCAGGGGTAGCCAATTCAACCATTTCTCCCCAGCTGGCAAAATAATGCTCGGCAACTAATTTTAAAAAAGAAAGAAATTTCTTTGTAAAAAGAACTTCTTCATCAAGAACTGAAATAATTTCTTTTGTATAAGCACTTCTACTTTTTTTGCTTTTACCCACACAATAACCTACAGCCTTTCTCTTCCCAAAGGGGACATAAACTCTTTTCCCAATCTCTACCTTCCCTGCTAAAGCAGAAGGAATAGCATAATCAAATGCTTCTTTAAGAGGAATCCCAAAAACTATCTGTGCATATTCTCCCATCTTGACTGGTTTTTAGACAATATATATTTCGGATTAAATCAATATTCTTGCAACAACTTCAAAGCCTTTTTAAAATCCTGCCAGGCAGATTTTTTCTCCTGCGGATTGCGTAAAAGATATGCAGGATGAAATGTAGGAATAACTTTTATCTTTTCATAAAGATACTCTTTCCCGTGTTCGCGGGTAAGTAATAAATCTCGCTTAGCAAGAGCCAGGTTGGCAAACCTACCCAGAGCACAGATCACCACTGGCTTAACAACATCTATCTGTCGTTTCAGATAATCAAAACAAGCGCTGATTTCTTCCGGATGAGGAGAACGATTATAAGGTGGACGACATTTCAGAACATTGGTAATATAAACTTCTTCTCTGTGAAACCCCATTGCCTCAATAATCTGCGTAAGCAATTTGCCTGCCCTTCCTACAAAAGGTCTTCCTGCTTTATCTTCCTCCTCGCCCGGTGCTTCTCCTAAGAAAAGAATTTTAGCCGAAGGATTACCCTCTCCAAAAACTACATTCTTCTTTGTCTTATAAAGAAGGCACCTTCGGCAATTATTCACTTCCTCCTCAATCTGCTTAAGCAAAAAAGTTTTCTCTCCATTAATTTTTTTCTTTACAAAGCACTCAACCCCTATTCTCTTCTCTATTTCTAAATAGCCGGAAATGCTACCGAGGATTTTTTTCAATTCCTGTTCAACCATTTTTATTTAAAATATCGCAAATTCTTTTTTACCCACGAAATTAATTTCTCTATACCTTCTTCAGGACTTACTTCTGGTTTCCATTTTAAAGCCTTGCTTACGCGGGTAATATCTGAAATATAAACTTTCTGGTCTGAGGGACGCCAGTCGGAAAAACTAACGCGGGGAACTTTTCCTATTCTTTTCTTTAGAAATTTAAACATCTCTATAAGTGAAATGGTATTATTTGCTCCTCCCCCGATATTAAATACATCATGTTTAATATCAGACTCTATAAATTTATCAAACGCTTTAACCAGATCCTCAACATAAAGCAAATCACGCACCTGTTTTCCGTCTCCGTAAATAACCACCGGTTTATCCAGAAATGTAGCAATCACAAACCAGCTAACCCATCCCTGGTCCTCAAAACCAAATTGCCTTGTCCCATAAATGCAACTCATACGAAAAACCCCTGTTTTCATCCCATAAATATGGGCATACTCCTGGGTATAGAGATCTCCCACCAGTTTACTCACTCCATAGGGGGTATGACCGGTAATATCTGTATTCATCCTCTCCGATACCCCTTTAACACCCTGATATACATATCTTGTTTCCAATTCTTTCAAAGGTATTTTATCCACATTCTCACCATAAACTTTATTGGTAGAGGTATAAATAAAAGTAGCCTGAGGAGAAATTCTCCGAACACACTCCAGAACATTTAAAGTTCCAAAGGCATTGATGCTAAAATCTTCAACCGGCATTCTTACGCTGGAAGGAACCCCTGGTTGACCTGCGGTATGAATAACCACATCAATCCCTTTACCAATTGCTTTCTTTACATCTTTTTCATTCCGCACATCTCCCAGTATTCTTTTTATATTCTTAAACTTTCCTAAATAATTCCAGTTGTATTCCACTGACTCCTTATTGTAGCCGATGAGTTTTGAACGCATGAGGTTATCCAGAATAACAACCTCGTATCTCTTTTTCGCAAAATATTCAGCACAATGCGACCCCACCAGCCCTGCTCCTCCAGTCACTAACACCCTCATCCTTCCCCCCCTTTCTCATTTTTGGAGGTGAGACCTCCAAAAATCTTTCATTTACAAATAGTTATTCAACTTTGATTTCTTTTAACTTATCCATTTCCTCAATCGAAAAACTATACAAAAATTTTCTATAATCTTGGATTTCTTTAAAAAATTCTAAGATAAAATCCTTTTTCCCTATAACCGAGGAAAAGTTTTTCTTGCCTAAATAATCTAAGAGACTTGACCAGCGATAATTCTCTAAAAACTCTTTGACTTTATCCAGGTCCTTAATTCCTTTCTCTTTCCAATCCGGTTGAATAATTTCCACAGGATTAAGATGAATATAACGTGAGAGGTGCAAGAGATATTCATCGGTTTCTATTAGAATTGCTTTAAATTTCCCCTGAAATAAAACTCCGGTTCTTTGATATTTATTATTAAAATACATCGTGTAGCCTGTCCCCAATTTTCTCATAAATTTTGTTATCCCATTTTCCATTCTCTGAGTTAAAATTAAATGAAAATGATTGGGCATTAAACAGAAACACAAAATATCTACCAGCAATTCCCTTGGTCTTCTCCTCTCTTTCTTATATACTTGACTAAAAGGAAGGGCAAAGTTAAAGTCGTTAAACTCATATAAAGAATGAATAAATCTCACATAATCTTCTTCATCAATAAAAATTTCTCGTTTATCTGCTCCTCGATTATAAACGTGATAAAAACAGTTATTCTCAAATTTAATACTCTTCATCCCGCCGTAACCCTTTTAATTTCAGTGATATTTGGAGGTCTCACCTCCAAATATTTCAAAATGCTCCTTGGGGTAAATCCAAAAGTATATACCAAATAGTCTTAAGATCCTCCAGTTTTCAAATTTAGATTTATAATACCAGGGTTTAGAGAAAAGGTTGAATTTAGATTCTAAGCCTATAGATACATGATAAATTTTAAACTTCATTTTAAACTCTCTAAATCATAACCCATTATCTTAAACATTTCTTTTAATCTGTGCCTATAAGTATGGTATCTATTTACCAGTTCAAAACCTTTCAGAGTAATCCTTTCTCTCTCTTCTTTATTCTGTAAATAATAATCAATCTTTTGTTTCATATCCTTTAAAATATCTTCAAAGACCACAATATTTTCTCCTTCTTCAAAAATCTCACTAAACCCATTATTTTTAATCCTGCAAGTTATAACTAAACTTCCTGAAGACATAGCCTCAAAGATTCTGGCATTTATATCATTATTTATGGGGTAATTTACCACAATTCTGGCTTTAGAGTAATAATCCCTTAACTCTCTATAATCAGCTCTGCCAATAAAGATATTCTTATAATTAATTCTTAAAACCTCCAGAACCACCTTTCTTAAACTATATTTCCCACTCGTCCCAATAAAACATATATCCCAGACTTTTTCTCTATCTTCAACAAATTTAAAATCCGCAGGTGGCTCATCACAAGCCCACGGGATCCAGAAAGTTTTTTTACCTGTCTCTTTATATAACTTTAAAGCACCTTCCTTTTGTGCGCAGAAGATAAAATCGTAATTTTTAACCATTCTCTTTATCTTTCTATAACTTTTTTTTAAATGGGTGTCATTCACCCACCAAGCAACAGGATGTAGAAATGAAGGAATTTCTTCATAATTGTCATCGCCAAGTCTTAAATACAAATCAAAACCACCTTTGACTTCCTGAATT
The DNA here is from genome assembly GCA_050252475.1 of Candidatus Omnitrophota bacterium. GTDB lineage: Bacteria > Omnitrophota > Gorgyraeia > DTHP01 > DTHP01 > JBFWKV01. The sequence continues at coordinate 20,274 of JBFWKV010000004.1, forward strand.
TCTGTCAAATCAAAATGCGTTGCCTCTATTGTATTATAAGAATTAAGGATTCTAGTAAAAATTTCTCCAAGAGGCATCCTCGATATTTTGCCTGCGATAACTGCTACTCTCATTTTCAGATATTAAATTTCTTTTTTAAATAAATCTTTTCCTTTCGAAGATTATCTTTAATATATACGATCTCTATATTACGAATAAATTTTAAAAGATAAAAAAAATTTATGAAAGATTGGTTCTTAATAACTATAAAGTCGTATTTCTTTTTCTTCTTTAAAACTTTCCAGAAAAGGTCAAATATACTATTATACTTTGCAAAATTAATTCCTGAATGCTCAAACATATTTCTATCTTTAAAAAATTTCTCCCGGTCAATATACCTTTTTGTAAAAACATATAAAAAATTTCCTCTGTTTGTTAAATCTATCAACTCTTCTAAATACTCCTCCACATCCTTGATATCATCTAATATAAAAGCAATTCTCAAGATTCTGCCCCACTTTCGGAAAAAAACTTCTCTACTGTGTTTGAAAACTCTTTCCTTCTCTTTTGGCCATTGTTTAAAAGAGGCATGTTCAATATGGTATACATAAGAACCTTTTGCCACCCCAATTAGATACCCTTCTTTCTTTACTTTCATTGAATAATCTGTGCCCTCAAAAAACATAGGAAAGTATTCGGAAGACAGACCTCCTATTTTTCTTATCACTTCTCTTTTTGTTAGCATACAGAAACCAATACAAAAAGGCATC
>JBFWKV010000005.1:0-19560 GCA_050252475.1 Candidatus Omnitrophota bacterium
AAAGATAAAAAATATTTATTTTTTTCTCTTTCGTTTCAAAAAGATTCCCTATACTTAGGGGAAGGAGCATAATTAAATATCCGGCTAATATATTTGGGGATAAGAAAGTAGAAAATACTCTACGTGAGAGAAGATAGTTTCTTATTAAATGATTGGTAAAAAAATATGGGTTTGTTTCTAAGATGTAATCTGCAGTTTGTGAGAAGCCAAACAGATATTGATAGAGCCCGTATAAGGAGACAAAAAATCCACTATAGAGAATAATCTTTATAATCTTTTTAATTTCTTCATTGGATAAAGTTAGGGCAATTAAGAAAAATAATATCCCCGTAAGATAGGTGGGAGAGGAAAAAAGGCTGTTTAATTTATTAGTAGAAAAGAAAAGAGAGGATAAGCATCCTGCGACATACAGAAAAAGAGCGAGGTCTAAAATTAGAGGATTATTTTTGCGTTTAATTTCCTTGAGGAAACTTATCCCCAAGGGGATAAGTAAAACCAAAAAATATTTTTCTATCTCGGGAAATGCTTGGGAAGAAATAAAAGGGCGAACAAAAACAAGTGAGTACAACCACCATCTTCTAATTTTTTTGAAATTCATCTCTCAAAATGTTATCATATTAAAAAAATATAAGCAAGGAAAACTATTTTGTGTATGTTTGATAATGGTATTGTATCAGTGATTGTAGTTGACTGGCGAAATAGCAAGTTGTTAAGAAATTGTCTTGTGTCCATTTACCACCAAACCTATAGTAACTTTGAAATCATTTTGATAGAAAATGAACCGGTAGATAGTCTGCTTAGAGAAATAGAAAAATTATTCCCTCAAGTAAAAATCATTGTAAATAGAAAAAACTTTTTTTATGCTCATGCTCAGAATCAAGGCATAAGAGAATCAAAAGGTGAGTTCGTCCTTTCTTTAAATAACGACATAATACTGGATAAGAATTTTATAAAAGAAGCCATTGATACAATAAATATAGATAAAAGAATTGGAATCGTTGCAGGGAGAATACTTTCCTATGAAGGTAAATACATTGACTCAGCGGGACAGCTTCTTACACCGATGCGTAAGCCGTTGGAGAGAGGCTATAAGGAGAAATATGTAGGGCAATTTGATAAGGCGGGATTTGTTTTTGGTGCCTGTGGAGCCTGTGCCTTTTATAAAAGAATAATGCTTGAAGAAATAAAATTAAAAGAAGGAGAATACTTTGATGACAGTTATGGTTTATTCTATGAAGATTTAGATTTGAACTGGCGTGCAAATCGTCAAGGGTGGAAGGCTTACTATAATCCTAAAATGCTTGCCTACCACTTAAGGGGACACTCGGTTCGGCTTTATCAGCCGAAATTTAGGCTATTTAAACGTTTTGAATTTTGTTGTCTTCTCCCCGAGCATAAATTGATGCTTTTAAGAAATAGATATGCTACGCTGATTAAGAATGAGAAATTTAAAGATTTTCTGAGAAATCTTTTTTTTATTTTTCTCTATGATTTATCACTATGGGGATATTTAATTATTTTTGAACCCATCACGGTTATTAAATTTAGAAAAGAAACAAGGTTTTTACTTAATGTTTTTAGAGAAAGGAGGTAAATGTGAAGAGATTTCTATTTTATTTTCTTCTCTTTATATCCTGCACGATAGTTTGGGCAGAGGAAGTGTGGGAAAATATTATCGGAAATTTGGATAATGATTTATATTCTATAGACATTTCTCCTTTTGACGATAAAATTATTTATGTGGGTTCGGACAGAACAAATTTCAAGACAGAAGACGGAGGAAAAAATTGGCAGATTCTCTATACAATAAAAGGAGAAAAACAGAAAATAAATTATATACTTTTTGACCCTCTTGATAAAGATACAGTTTATTTTGCAACCTCCCAGGGGCTTTTTATAACTTCCGATAATAGCAATTCTTTTAAGCAGATTTTTCGGGAAGAGTCAGAGGTGTTTTATGTTGTTAAAAATTCCGACAGGACAATTTATTTAGGTACAAATAACGGTATTTATTTAAGTCAGGATGGAGGAGTTCTCTGGGATCGGCTTTCCGGTATTCCTCAAGGAGCAAAGGTGTTTTCGTTAGATGTTCATCCCGCTCTTCCCCGTCTTATCTATGCTGTTTCTGATAGAGGTGTGTATCGTTCCTTTAATAAAGGAGACACGTGGGAAAGAGTTTTTGTTGTTCAGGGAAAGGAAGAGGTATATACGGAGGAGGAATATGAGGAAGAGATGGAAGAAGAAGATTTTCCTTCCCTTCTGCCGCAAAGTTTACTTATTAATCGTTCTAACCCAAGTTTTGTTTATTTAGGAACCACAAAAGGACTTTTTATTTCTTCTGATAGCGGAAGAACATGGGAGAAGAAAAACATTGCCAATCTGGGTAATGTAGATATTCGCTATATCAGTGCTTCTTATGAACCGAATACTCTGTATCTTGCCACAGACAGAGGAGTTTTCAGAATTAGTCTTAATAAACTTGAGGCAGAAGGAATCTATCAGGATCTGGGTACTTATAATATCCGTATGGTTGTTCAAGACAAAAGCAAAACACTCTGGGCAGTTACGGATAAAGGATTATTTAGAACTGTAGATACTCATCAGAAAAAGTTAACCAATGAAGCTCTTACAGATAATTGGGATGAATATGAATCTTATTTTCGTAATGAGCCCACCATTCAGGAAGTGCAGAGGGAGGCAATCCGGTACGCCGAGGTGTATCCGGAGAAGATTAAGAATTGGAGAACGCAAGCACGGCTTAAAGCATTTGTTCCTGAACTTGATCTGAATTATGATAAAACAGTTAGCGTGTCTACAAACCCTTCTTACAAAGAATCTGTCGTTGGACCCCGTGACTGGGGAATCTCGCTTAAATGGGATCTCGCCGAATTAATCTGGTCCACCGATCAGACCTCTATTGATGTGCGCTCCCGTCTCATGGTGCAGTTACGCCAGGATATTTTAGATGAAGTAAACCGCTTATATTACGAAAGACGCAGAGTTAAATTAGGTCTTTTGCTCAACCCTCCCAAAGACTCTAAAGAACTTCTGGATAAACAACTTCGTCTTGACGAATTGACCGCGGGACTTGATGGTTTAACCGGAGGATATTTCTCAAGAAGAATAAAAGAATTATCGCAAGAACAATGATTATTCAGAGAAAAACACAAATTATACAGCTTACATTTTTTGTTTTTGCCTTAAATTTATTCTTCCAAAATTATTTTCTTCCCAAAAAGGCTTTTGTTGAACGGGTAATTGATGGAGACACCATCGTTATCAAAGGTGGAAAGACTGTGCGTTATATTGGCATTGATGCTCCGGAAATAAGAAAAAAAGATAAAGATAAATGGATTTATGCTCCCCAACCTTTTGCCTTAGAAGCAAAAGAACTCAATCAGATACTTGTTGAGAAAAAGTGGGTGCGTTTAGAATATGATGTAGAGAAGAAAGATAAATATGAGAGGCTTCTCTGCTATGTTTTTTTAGACGATATATTTGTTAATGCCAAACTGATTGAAGAGGGACTGGCATTTCTTTATACAGTTCCTCCCAATGTTAAATATGTAGAAAAACTTGTTCAATTGCAGAGGAAAGCAAGGGAAGAAAAAAGAGGTATCTGGAGAATTTATGCCGAAGGAGGTATTTCTCCTGATGAAGCAAAAAAACATATAGGAGAACTAGCGGAAGTTATTGGCAGGGTAAGTGGAATAAAAGAAAAAGAGAAATTGCTGATTCTATATTTTGGACAGGCGAAAAAAGATAATTTTAAAGTGGCAATTTTTAATAAAGATTTCAAATATTTTTTGAATGAGGGGATAGACCCCCATACTTATTATATTGGAAAAAAGGTAAAGGTATATGGTAGAATTAAGCAATACTCAGGTCCAGAGATAATTGTAAACCATCCCAGTCAGATAGAGGTATTAGAATGAAAGAGGGGCTATATGATTTAGTCATTGTGGGGGGAGGTCCGGCAGGGCTCTCTTGTGCGATATATGCAGGAAGGGCTAGGTTAAAAACCCTTGTGCTAGAAAGGACCGCCTTGGGAGGACAGTTGTTATTTACCGAAAAAATTGAAAATTATCCCGGATTCAGTGAGCCCATTAGTTCCTATAAACTTGCTGAGGAAATGAAAAAACAGGCAGAGAAATTTGGCATAGAATTTAGAGAAGAAGAAGTTATTGAAATAGATGTAAAAGGAAAAGAAAAAATAATTACCACGCAGGTAGAAGGGGTTTATCATGCTCTTGCAGTAGTGATTGCTACGGGAACGCGGTATAAAGAACTGGGAGTGCCTGGAGAGATAGAATTAGTAGGAAAAGGGGTTTCTTATTGTGGAACCTGCGATGGTCCTTTATTTCAGAATAAAGAAATAGTAGTAGTGGGTGGAGGAGATACTGCTTTAGAGGAAACAATTTTCTTAAGTCGTTTTGCCAAAAAAATTTTTCTTATTCATCGGCGGGACAAATTGAGGGGAACAAAAATTTTGCAAGAAAAAGTTTTTTATTTACCAAATGTGGAAATTCGTTGGGATAGTGTGGTTAAGGAAATAAAAGGGAGAGAGAAAGTTGAAGGAGTAATAATTAATAATTTAAAGAGTGGGAAGGAAGAATTTGTTATTTGCCAGGGCGTATTTATTTTTGTGGGTGCGAAACCACAAACAGAATTTATCCGAGGATTTATCAAACTTGATGAGCAGGGGTTTGTTATCACAGATGAAAAGCTTGAGACTTCTCAGAAAGGGATTTTTTCCTGTGGAGATGTGCGTAAAAATAATCTAAAACAGGTAGTTAATGCCTGTGCCGAAGGAGCTTTGGCAGCCATATCGGCAGAGAAATATATTGAGGAGGTGAAATATGGTTAAAGAAATTGATGCAAAAGATTTTCAAAAAGAAGTTCTAGAATCAGATTTGCCCGTATTTGTGGATTTTTGGGCAGAATGGTGTGGCCCTTGCCGAATAGTTGGGCCGGTGATTGATTCTTTAGTCGAGGAGTATAAAGAGAAAGTTAAATTTGTGAAAGTAAATGTAGACAGTAATTCTGAGATTGCGGGAAGATATGGGATAATGTCTATCCCCACAATGCTTATCTTTAAAAAGGGAAAAATAGTTGCTCAAACTGTAGGTGCTCAAAACAGAGCACAATTGAAAGATTTTCTAGAAGAAAGTTTGAAGAAGATATGAGAGAGGCAGAATTTTATGAGAAGCTTTCCGAACAGAAGGTCCGCTGTTTTCTCTGTAAACACCGCTGTTTAATAGAGGAAGGTAAGAGGGGAGTTTGTGGAGTAAGGGAAAATAAAGGGGGTGTTCTTTTTAGTCTTGTTCATGGGAAATTAATTTCCCAGCATGTGGACCCCATTGAGAAAAAACCTTTCTACCATTTTCTTCCTGGGTCGTCTGCTTATTCAATTGCTACAGTGGGGTGTAATTTCAAATGTGATTTCTGTCAGAATTATGAGATTTCGCAGGTGGCGAGAGATTATAAACGAATTTTAGGAGACGAAGTTTCTCCCCAAGAGGTGGTTGATTCAGCATTAGATTACGGTTGCCAGAGTATTTCCTATACATACACTGAACCCACTGTTGCTTATGATTATTATCGCAAAATAATGAGGTTGGCTAAAGAAAAAGGGCTTTATAACAATTTTGTCACCAATGGATATATGACGGAAGAGGTATTAAAAGATGCAGAAGGTTATTTAGATGCAGCAAATGTTGACCTTAAATCATTTAGCGGAGATTTCTACAAAAAAATGTGCGGAGCAAAATTAGAAGGAGTTCTGGAAACAATCAAAACCATTAAAAAGATGAATATCTGGATAGAGATTACTACTTTGCTTATCCCTGGTTTTAATGACTCTCCTGAGGAAATAAGAAAATGTGCCGAGTTTGTTTATAAACTGGGCAAGGAAATACCCTGGCATATAACCAGATTTTATCCGCATTATAAAATGGATGACATTTCTCCCACTCCTCTTGAGACTTTAATCCAGGCAAGAGAGATAGGTTTGCAGACCGGACTTAAATATGTTTATATAGGAAATGTCGCGGGAGATGAGGGAGAAAACACCTATTGTTATAATTGCGGGAGAGTGGTTATCAGAAGGTATGGTTTTCAGGTTATTGAGTATAACATAGAAAATTCTTGTTGTCGTTTCTGTAATGTGCCAATAGAAGGACTGGGATTATAAAACAATGAAGCTATATTTAAGATTGTTAAAATTTGTTCAGCCTTATGGTTTTATATTGGTGTTTGCAGTTTTAATCATGGTTATTTCTACTCTTTTTGATGGAATTTCTTTAGGTATGCTTGTTCCCCTTGCCGATAATATTCTTAGCGGTAAGAAAATTATTATACCCCGCAGGTTGCCACCTTTTCTGGAGAATTTTATTGAAATAATTAATAATACCCCCTCGCTTACTCTACTTAAGATAACGGGGATTTTAATCATTATTTTATTTACTCTTAAGGGAATTACCACTTTCTTGCAGGGGTATCTTATGAATCTGGTAAGTCAGAAAGTGATGCGTGATATAAGGAATCGTATTTATGAAAAGATTCAATCTCTCTCTTTAGATTTCTATATCCGTTCTAAAACGGGAGCGCTTGTCTCTCGGATAACTTATGATGTAGGCTGGATTCAAATTGCCATATCAGATGGACTAGCAGATTTTATTTTCTTTTCCCTGCAACTTTTGCTTTTTACATTCATTATCTTTTTTATCCAACCTAAACTTGCTCTCGTTTCTTTTATTCTACTTCCTTTAATCGGGTTGCCGGTTTTTCGCATAGGGAAAATGCTTCGCAAAATAAGCAAGCGTGCTCAGGAAAAGATGGCCGAGATTAATAACTCTCTTTTTGAGTCAATTTCTGGAGCAAGAATTGTCAAAGCTTTTTCTATGGAGGAATATGAGGTTAAGAGGTTTAAAAAGCACAATAATGATTTCTATCGTTTAATTATTAATGGGATCAAGAAAAGTCTTATTTTAGGTCCTCTGACAGAACTTTTTGCTGCCTGTGCCGGGGTTTTTGTACTTTATTTAGGAGGTAAAGAGGTAATTTACGGAAAAATTTCTTTTGGAGTTTTTGTTTTATTCTTAGGTTCGTTACTTTCTATCCTTAAACCATTCAAACGTTTAAGTAGAGTTTACACAATAAATCAGCAGGCTTTATCTGCGGTGGGAAGAGTATTTGAAATATTGGATGCCCAACCATCGGTAAAAGAAATTTCTCATCCGTATATTATGAAATCTTTTGAGAAGGAAATTGTTTTTGAGAATGTAAGTTTCTCTTACGAAGAAAAAGTTGTGCTTAAGGATATAAACCTGAAGGTTAAGAAAGGAGAGATTGTAGCTATTGTAGGTCCTACCGGTTCAGGGAAAACTACTTTGGTTAACCTCCTTCCCCGTTTTTACGATCCCACTGAAGGCAGGATTCTTATAGATGGAAGGGACTTAAGAGAACTGAGTATAAAATCTTTGCGTAATCATATAGGGGTTGTTACGCAGGAAACTCTCCTTTTTAATGATACAGTTATGATGAATATATCCTATGGGAAACCAGGGGCAACTTTAGATGAAGTAATTTCAGCAGCAAAGATAGCCAATGCCCATGAATTTATTATGCAATTACCGCAGGGTTATGATACTTTAATTGGTGAACATGGAGCAAAACTTTCCGGAGGAGAAAGACAGAGATTAGCAATTGCCCGTGCAGTTTTGAAAGATCCTTCTATACTTATTCTTGATGAAGCTACTTCTCAGCTTGATAGTTCCTCTGAGAAGGTTGTTCAGGAAGCTTTAGAGCGTCTTATGCAGGGGCGTACTGTACTGATGATTGCCCATCGGCTTTCTACAATAAAGAATGCAAATAAAATAGTAGTGCTTCAAAACGGCAGGATATTGGCGGTGGGTATTCATGAAGAGCTTATGGATAAATGTTTGCTTTATAGAGAGATGTATGAATTACAGAAATTGGCCGTTTGAAGAAATTAAAACCAAGGGTTTTTAGAGATTAAATACCCCTCCGTGATTAAAATAATTGCGTAAAATCTTAATTTATGTTATATTATCTTGTCAAAACAAACCTGTGTAAGCATAAAAAGGAGGATTAAGGTGAGCATGATTGAACTGATTAAAGAACTTCTGGAAGCTGGAGTACATTTCGGACATCAAAGAAAACGTTGGAATCCACGGATGAAACATTTTATCTTTGGAGAACGCAATGGTGTCTTAATTATTGATTTAGAGAAAACCGCTGATTGCCTCACCAGTGCGTGCAAATTCCTGGAGGAGACAACTGCCAGAGGAGGGGAGGTTTTATTTGTAGGGACAAAAAAACAGGCACAGACTATTGTGGAAGAGGAAGCGAAAAGATGTAATTGTCCATATGTAAGTACGCGCTGGTTAGGAGGAACACTTACTAATTTCGAGACGATAAAGAAGAGTATTAAACGTTTCGAAGAACTTATAAAGATGAAGGAAAACGGACTTTTTGCAAAACTTTCTAAAAAAGAGGTTTCCAGGTTAAACAGGGAACTATTTAGACTTGAGAGAAATTTAGGTGGGATTAGAACTATGAATAAACTTCCCTCGGCTCTTTATATAATTGACCCCAAAATAGAGGAAATTGCGGTAAAGGAAGCAAATCGTTTATCTATTCCGGTTGTTTCTCTCATAGATACCAACTGTGACCCCACCCTTATTACTTTTCCTATTCCGGGAAATGATGATGCAATTCGTTCAATTAGATTAATTACTAAGAAGATTGCGGATAGTATTATAGAAGGTAAGAAAAGATATATGCAATTTACTCCTGCAGAGGCTAAGGAGGAAGCAAAAGAAGAGACCAGAACAATCTCTATTCCTGAAGTAATAGAGGATGATTTAGATGATAAAACTGAAAAGAAAAAACCATCTAAAGCAGTCAAGTTTAAGAATAAAAAAATTTAGTTTTCCAGGGAAGGAGGTTATCAGTTTATGATAGATTTAATTAAAGAACTACGGGAAAAAACTGGAGCAGGAGTGATGGAATGTCGCAAAGCATTGCTTGAATCTAAAGGAGACCTCAACAAAGCGATGCAGATTATTAAAGAAAGAGGAATGGAAGTTGCGCTAAAGAAATCCGACCGAGAAGTAAAAGAGGGAAGGATTGAGGCATATGTTCATTTAGGAGACAAATTGGGGGTTATTGTGGAGATTAATTGTGAGACTGATTTTGTAGCGCGGAACGATTTATTTAAAAAAATGTGTCGTGATATAGCCATGCAGATAGCTGCCAGCAATCCTTCTTATATAAAACCAGAAGATATTCCCGAAGAAATCCTGAAAGAAGAAAAGAAAAATTTTGAAGCGAATTTCTCCGGTGATAAAAAGGAATTGTCTAAACAGTGGGAGGAGCATCTGAAGCATTTTTTGAAGGAAAAATGTCTTTTAGAACAACCTTTCATTAAAGATGAAAAGATTACCGTGAAAGAATACATTAATTCTGTAATTGCGAAATTCGGGGAAAATATCCAGATTCGTAGATTTACTCGCTATCAATTGGGAGAATGAGGTAGTTGTGGGCAGAATAAAAAGGGTAAAATACAAAAGAGTAGTTCTTAAGTTAAGCGGTGAAGCATTACAGGGTAAAGAAGGATATGGTATTGACCCGCAGGTGACTCTTTCTATTGCTCAGCGGATAAAAGAAGTACATGAGTTAGGAGTAGAAATAGCCATTGTAATTGGTGGGGGGAATATCTTTCGCGGGAACAAAGCTGCATTAGAAGGTATGGACCGTGCTACTGCAGATTATATGGGAATGCTGGCTACAGTAATAAATGGTCTTGCTCTACAGGATGCGTTAGAAAGAGTGGGGGTTTTTACAAGACTTCAAACCGCCATAGAGATGAAAGAACTGGCAGAACCATACATAAGGAGGAGGGCGGTTAGGCACCTTGAGAAAGGTAGGGTGGTGATATTTGCTGCAGGTACAGGAAATCCATATTTTACCACCGATACCACTGCTGCTTTGAGAGCGATTGAGATTAATGCAGATGTTATTCTTAAAGCTACAAAGGTTGATGGTGTGTATACGGCAGATCCCCTGAAAGATAAGAAAGCCAAGAAATTCGATGTATTAGAATATATAGAAGTTTTGAAACTTGGTTTAAAAGTTATGGATGCTACTGCAATAAGTCTCTGCATGGATAATCATTTGCCAATAATTGTTTTTAATTTGAATAAGAAAGGTAGTATTAAAAAAGCAATTCTGGGAGAAAAAGTAGGTACGCTTGTAAAATAAGGGAGGGGAAATGGCTACGTTAAAAGAAGTTTTACGCCATACCGAAGAGAAGATGCAGAAAACCATTGAGGTTGTACAGCGAGAGTTTGCTACAATTCGTACCTCACGTGCTTCTCCAACTTTAGTTGACCATATAAAAATCAATTATTATGGAACTTTAACCCCTTTACGTCAATTAGCAACCATATCTATACCTGAGCCCAAGCTGATTATCATTCAACCCTGGGACCAATCTGTTTTGTCAGAAGTAGAGAAAGAGATTCTCAAAGCAAATTTAGGACTTACACCCATAAATGATGGAAAAGTTATAAAAATTTCCATTCCTCCATTGAGCAAGGAAAGGAGGGAGGAGCTTATTAAGGTAGTTAAGAAGATAGCTGAAGATGGACGAGTGGCAATTCGTTCTATCCGTCACGAAGCCATTGAGCATATTAGAAAGATGGAAAAAGAAAAACTTATTAGTGAAGATGATTCTTTTCGAAACCAGGAAGAGGTTCAAAAACTTACGGATAAATACATAAAGCAAGTTGATGAGATATTAAAAACAAAAGAAAAAGAAATCTTAGAGGTCTGAAAATTATTTTTTCACTTTAAGTTTTGGTTCTACAAGGGCCGCTAGCTCAGCCGGTAGAGCACAGGCTTTTTAAGCCTGGAGTGCCGAGATCGAGACTCGGGCGGCCCACTTGTCCCGAGCGATGAGTAACTTCTCTGTTTAGCTTCTCAGTCGAGGGAGAAAGAAGGTTTACCGGTGTCCTGTTACGTATATATGTTAAAGTTTAAAGATAATTCATTCTATGTAGGTATAACAAATTCACTTTCAGAAAGAATAAAAAGGCATATTCAAGGGCGTGGTTCAACCTATGTTAAAGGTAGAAGTATTGCTGATGTATATTACGAGGTTTTTCCTGATAGGAAAAGTGCAAGAGAGCGTGAAATACAACTAAAAAACTGGAATAGAGAGAAAAAAGAAAGATTGATGTCATGCGTTTCAAAGGTATTCCCCTCGACTTTGCTGTTTGACAAATAGGTTGCCCATCGCTCGGGGTAAACGGGCGGTCCACTTGTCCCGAGCGATGAGTAACTTCTCTGTTTAGCTTCTCAGTCGAGGGAGAAATTGTTTAAGGATACAAAGATTCGCCGGGAGTATCTAAACAAGAATAATTCCCTGAATATATTCAACCCACCATTGATGAAGAAATATCAACTCATCTCACATACTGCCGATTTAGGGATAGAAGTTTATGGTAGGTCCAGAGAAGAAATATTTCTGAATTCCGCCTATGCCATGTTTGATTTAATTACTGATTTAGAAAAAGTCCAGATTAAAGATAAAATAGAACTGAAAGCATTCTCTGATGATGAGAATGAACTTTTAATTGACTGGCTTCGGCACCTTCATAGTTATTATGCGGTTGATGAATATCTCTTCAGAAAATTTCAGATATTGGATTTGACTGCCCATGAAGTAAGAGGGATTGCAGAAGGAGAAAAATTTAATCCTGAGATACATAGTATAAAAAAAGAGATAAAAGCAGTTACCTATCATTCTATGGGGATTGTAAAAGAGAAAAGTTTATATAAAACACAGATAATATTTGATGTATAATATTGATTAAAATTATACGAAAGTGAGGTAGTTAAAATGAGCGGAGTTTGGCAAGGTCCTTTAGAAAAAATTGATGAATATCGTTTTCGTATTCCTAAAAGTTATAAGCCCGGAATGCGGGTTGACGGGATAATTTATGCAAATGAGAAAATGCTCAAAGATATCCGACAGGATCAAGCAGCTGAGCAGGTGGCTAATGTTGCCTTTTTGCCAGGAATTGTGAAATATTCTTTAGCTATGCCGGATATTCACTGGGGATATGGTTTCTGCATAGGGGGTGTAGCTGCTACTGATCCTGATAAAGGGGGAGTAATTTCTCCCGGTGGAGTTGGCTATGATATAAACTGTGGAGTGAGATTGGTTAAAACAGATTTATTTATTGATGAGGTTAAGCCTAAGATTAAAGAATTGATTACCGCTCTTTTTCATGCCGTCCCTGCGGGAGTAGGTTCTACAGGTGATATAAGAATTTCTGTTGAAGAAGAAAGGGAATTATTGCTCAAGGGAGCGCGCTGGGCAGTAGCGAAGGGATATGGTATAAAAGAAGATTTGGAATGCACAGAAGAAGGAGGTTGTATAGAAGGGGCGGATGCGAATGATGTTTCTGCACGAGCTTACGAGCGGGGCAAAAAGCAATCCGGAACACTTGGTTCAGGAAACCATTTTTTGGAGGTTCAGGAAGTAGATCGTATATATGATGTATCTTTAGCCGAAAAATTTGGTTTACAAAAAGGACAGATTACCATTATGATTCACTCAGGTTCGCGTGGTTTAGGTTATCAAGTATGTGATGATTATTTAGAGATAATGGGGAAAGCAGTTCGCAAGTATAACATTAATCTTCCTGATAGACAACTTGCCTGTGCTCCTATAGAGTCTCCTGAGGCAAGAGCATACATTTCTGCAATGCGCTGTGCAGCAAATTATGCCTGGGCGAACCGTCAATGTCTTATGCACCTGACGAGGATTGTTTTTGAACGTTTCTTTCATAAAAGCTGGGAATCTCTGGGAATGTTTTTAATCTACGATGTTGCTCACAATATTGCTAAGTTTGAAAAATATGTGATTGACGGAAAAGAAAAAACTCTTTGTGTCCATCGTAAAGGCGCAACCCGTGCCTTTGGTCCAGGACATCCCGATCTACCACTGAGATACAAAGAGACCGGACAACCGGTGATTATTCCCGGTGATATGGGGAGAAATTCTTACCTGCTTGTGGGAACGAATAAGGCAGAAGAGACATTCTACAGCACTTGCCACGGAGCGGGAAGAGTTATGTCACGTTCACAAGCAATCAAATCCTGTTCCGGAAGAAATGTTTCACGCGAGATGGAAGAAAAAGGAATTATTGTAATGGCTTCCAGCAAGGGAACTTTAGCCGAGGAAATTCCTGATGCTTATAAAGATATAAATGAGGTGGTAGAAGTAGTAGCACGAGCAGGTATTTCTAAGATTGTCTGTCGTATGAAACCACTGGGAGTAATTAAGGGATAATTTAATCTTTTATTCTAAAAATCTAAAGAAGGAGAGAAAAATGCTTGATCTAAAATTTATTAGGGAAAATCCTGATAAAATAAGGACCGCCCTTAGAAATAGAGGGTTAAAAGAAGATTTATTGGATAATTTACTCCAGGTTGATACAAAACGCAGAGAGTTATTACGCGATTTAGAAGAATTGCGTCGAAAAAGAAATTTGCTTTCCGAAGAGGTGGGAAGATTAATTCAGGAAAAGAAAAATCCTCAAGAAAAGATTGCCGAATCTAAGAAGGTGGGAGAAAAGATTAAAGAAAGGGAAGAAGTTTTAGATAAATTAGAGACAGAACTAAAGGATTTACTTCTCAACATTCCCAACATTCCTCACGATTCAGTTCCTGTTGGTCCTGATGCTTCTTATAACAAAATTGTCCGTGTTTGGGGAGAACCGAGAAAGTTCAGTTTTACACCCCGTACACATCTGGAGTTAGGTGAGTATCTGGACATTATTGATTTTCCCCGAGCAGCAAAATTGGCCGGCTCAAATTTTGTTTTATTCAAAGGGAAAGGAGCTAAACTTCAACGCGCACTTATTGATTTTATGTTAGACCTTCATACTAAAAAGCATGGTTATAGAGAAATCTGGCCTCCTGCTTTAGTAAACCGGGCGAGTATGACTGCTACGGGACAGCTTCCTAAACTGGAGATGGATATGTATCGTCTTCGCGATGACGACCTTTTCTTGATACCTACTGCAGAAGTACCGGTTACCAATCTCCATCGTGATGAGATTTTAGAGGAAGAACAGCTTCCCCTCTACTATACCGCTTATACTCCCTGTTTTCGTAGAGAGGCAGGTTCTTACGGGAAGGATACAAAGGGTTTAATCCGGGTCCATCAATTTGACAAGGTGGAGTTAGTAAAATTCACAAAACCAGAAGATTCCTATAGAGAACACGAACTATTGGTAAGAGATGCTGAGGAGGTTTTACAATTACTTAAACTTCCTTATCGTGTCGTTTTACTTTCTACGGGCGATTTAAGTTTTGCGGGGACGAAATGTTATGACTTGGAAGCATGGGCACCGGGAATACAGATGAATTTAGAAGTTTCTTCTTGCAGTAATTTTGAGGATTTTCAGGCCCGGCGGGCAAACATAAAATTCAGAAGAAAAGGTACTCGTAGTGTAGAATATGTACACACCTTAAATGGTTCAGGTGTTGCTTTAGCCAGGACGGTAATATGTATTTTGGAAAACTATCAGAATGAGGATGGTTCAATAACTATTCCTGATGTCTTGCGTCCTTATATGGATGGAGAAGAGATAATTGGTTGATAAGAAGCTTAACTGTAGTTATATTTTTGTTCTGACTTTTGATTTCAATAATGTGGTTACGTATTTTTAAATTTATTCTGGGTATTCTACTCATCCCTTTCTGTTTTGGAACTTCAATCTCTCTTTATCGCCAAATCTCTAATATTTCTTCCCATTCCCCCGAAGAGATGTTTTTTTTATGGGGTGTAGTCTTATATACTGTTATGCATCTTTTTATTTTTAAACCCCAGCGCATTTATGTATTTGGACACGAAATGGTTCATGCTCTCTTTTCCTGGTTGTGTGGAGGCAAAGTAAAAAAAATAAAAATTTCTGACAAAGGAGGAGAGGTAAAAACAGACAAGATAAATTTTCTAACCTTGATAGCTCCTTATATTTTACCCATTTATCCTTTGTTACTTTCTCTTTTATTTTTTGTTTTTGACATCTCTTATGGGGGGTTAAATATCTTTTACTTAAGGACATTTATTTTTCTGTTTGGTTTTAGCCTTGCAATGCATATTCTTATGACTGCGGAAGCCTTAAGAAGAATTCAACCGGATTTGATTCAGGCAGGGTATTTATTCTCTATTGTTTTTATATATCTGGTGAATATTTTTATTATTGCTTTTGTTTTGAGCCGTATATTCAGTTATTTTTCTTTTTCCTCTTTTCTCAAACATTCCCTTGAGATAACTCGCGAGATATTTAGTCGTATTTTTACTCAATTATTTTCAGTATAATATAATTAGCAAAAGTTGACTTTCTTTATTATTGATGATATATTTATCTCCATAAGCAGGTGGAGGGATAAGGAAGGATTAGAGATAATAGTTTAAAATTACTCATCTTGTTTCTGGAAGGATGGCAGAGTGGACGAATGCGCCGGTCTTGAAAACCGGAGTTCCGTTTATACGGAACCGCAGGTTCGAATCCTGCTCCTTCCGCCAGCAATTATTTATTCTGTTTTATGTGAAAGGTTTTAGTTTTACCGACAATTCTGGTAGATATACTTAAGCAAAAGGGAGAGATGCCAGAGTGGACGAATGGGACCGCCTCGAAAGCGGTTATCCCGCCAAAAGCGGGATCGGAGGTTCGAATCCTCCTCTCTCCGAAAGAGTCTAAGAAATTAATTTTAAGAAATTAATGGAGAGGTGCGAGAGTGGATGAATCGGCACGCCTGGCTACCGCCTATGGCGGAGTCCCGCTTGGCTTAATATTTTAATTTTAGAAAGGCGGGGCTACCGCCTATGGCGGAGTCCCGCTAACTTAATATTTTTGATTTTAGGAAAGCGGGAAGAGCGTGGAGGAATAAATGTTCTATGTTTATATACTTGAGGATGAGGAGGGTAGACATTATATAGGGACAACGAGCAAGGATCCCCTGATAAGACTAAAGGAACATAACACCGGTAAAAGCAGATGGACAAGACGCAGCAAAAGTTGGCGTCTCATTTATACAGAAACCTTTTCAGATAGAAGATCGGCTTGGTTAAGAGAACAGCAGATTAAGAGATATAAAGGTGGTAATGCCTTTAAGAAATTAATGGAGAGGTGCGAGAGTGGATGAATCGGCACGCCTGGAGAGCGTGTATCCTGCCACAAGCGGGATCCCGGGTTCGAATCCCGGCCTCTCCGCCAGTTTAAATAAAACTTGCGTCTGTAAATAAATTAGATAGAATAATAGAATACTATTTACAAGAAGAAGGCATTATCCCGAAAGGAAATTATAAAAAATTTTTGTGCCTGTAGCTCAACTGGATAGAGCACCAGTCTACGGAACTGGGTGTTGCTGGTTCAAATCCAGCCAGGCACGTGTTTTTATAACTTAATAAATTTGTCAAATGTGCGGTTTTTTAAAAGGAGGTGATGGGTAATGTCTATTATAGAGTTAATGGCTCTAATTGTAGTTATTTTTTCCGGTATTAAAATTATTACCCTCTTAATCAACCCAGAATTCTGGATAGATAAAGTTGCCAAAAAACTCTGGAGGAATAAAGGGATAACTATCTTTGTTTCCTTGATAATTGCAGTCCTCAGCTTGCTATTTTTATTAAAAGAACTTACCATTGTCCAGATTTTTGCCACCATTTTATTCTTTATGGCTTTAATGGCCATAAGTATGGCTCCTTATGCTCAAACCCTGATTGGTCTAATAAGCCAGGAGATTTCCAGAGAAAACATTCTAAAGAAGAATTGGTTATCAATAATTATCTGGGTGATTTTGATGATCTGGGTATTGCTTGCTCTTTTAAAATAGAAAAATGTATAGAAGTAAGCAAAAAGATGAGTTTTTTATGAGAGAAGCTTTGAAAGAGGCAGAGAAAGCTTTGGGTAAAGATGAAGTTCCTGTAGGAGCAGTAATTGTACATAAAGATAGAATTATTGCACGCGGTTACAATCAAATGCGTACCTTAAATGATCCTACTGCCCATGCGGAGATGATTGCAGTTACTTCTGCAGCCAGTGTTCTCAAAGATATGCGTTTGTTAGACTGTACACTTTATGTTACAATTGAACCCTGTTCAATGTGTGCCGGGGCACTGGTTTTGGCAAGGATTGAAAGAATTGTTTATGGGGCAGATGACCCAAAAGCGGGAGCATGTGGTTCGGTATTAAACATTGTTCAAAATAAAAAATTAAATCACCGTATAAAGGTAACAAAAGGAATACTTAAAGAAGATTGTAGCAGAATAATCCAGGAATTCTTTCGGATTAAAAGGCTGATTAAGGCGACATTGAATAATTAGTTCCCCTGGGAAGAAATTTAAAAGGGAGGGGTGGCTGAGTGGACGAAAGCAGTCGCCTGCTAAGCGATTGGTCTGGGAAACTGGACCCCCGGGTTCGAATCCCGGCCCCTCCGCCAGGAGATATTCAGGAGCCTACTATAAATCAAACTGATTAATTGAAGATTTAGGGACGAAAAGAGATGTCTTATCTTGTCTTTGCGAGAAAATGGCGACCCAAGAATTTTGAAGAGGTACTTGGGCAGGAGCATGTGACCACTACGCTGAAGAATGCAATTTCCTTAAACCGCATTGCCCATGCTTATTTATTTGCTGGTCCAAGAGGTGTGGGGAAAACCACTGTTGCCCGTATTTTGGCGAAAGCCTTGAACTGTGAGAAAGGACCTACGGAGGTTCCCTGTAACCGTTGTGTTTTCTGTCAGGAAATTGGGCAAGGGACAAATATTGATGTTCTGGAAATAGACGGTGCCTCCAATCGCGGTATTGATGAAATAAGAACTTTGCGAGAAAACATAAAATTTGCACCTATTTCCGGAAGATATAAAATTTACATTATAGATGAAGTGCATCAGATTACCCAGGATGCTTTTAATGCTTTGCTTAAAACTCTGGAGGAACCCCCTTTACATGTAGTTTTCATTTTTGCTACTACCCAGCCCAATAGGGTTCCCTCAACCATACTTTCTCGTTGTCAGCGTTTTGATTTCAGACGTATACCCGCATCGCTTATTGCCCGGAAGCTGAAAGAAATTGCTCAAGAAGAAAATATTTCTGCAGAGGAAAAAGTTATCTTTACCATTGCCCGTTCTGCTGAAGGCAGTTTGCGGGATGCAGAAGTTTTACTGGATCAACTAAGCTGTGCTACGGAAGGGAAAATCAGTATGGAGGATGTGGTTAACCTGCTGGGGGTTTTAGAAGAAGATATCTTATTTGAAGTTGTAGAAAAGATAAAAAATAAAGATACTCCTTCTCTTTTGACAATTCTGGATAAAATTATTGCAGAGGGTAAAGACCCTTATACCTTTCTTAATTCGCTTATTGAATATTTTCGGAGTTTACTCCTTTGCAAAGTAGTGAAAAAAGAAGTGGAGAGTATTTTAGATTTGTCAGAAGAGGAATTAAAAAGAGTTTCTCAGCTGGCAGAAGGTTTTTCCCGTGAAGAATTGTTTTATATTCTCCAGGTTCTCATTCACACTCAGGAAGTAGCCAAGCGGGCAATTTCTGTACGACTCAGTATAGAGATGGCATTGATTAAAATAAGCGAGCGTGAAGAATTGAGTTCCTTAGAAGAATTAATGCGCAGAATTGAAGAATTAAAAAGAAATATTAAGGAGGGAGAAAAAGAAAAAAAAGCTTCCTCTATAGAAACAAAATCGGTTGTTTCCGATAAGCCTCCTTTAAAGAAAATTTTTCCTGAGAAAAAAGAGAATTTAGATAAGGTAGTTGAAAATAAGGCAGTTGTAATGAAGAGTGATACTGGAAAGAATTTGGCGGGGAAAAAGATTACCCTTGAGGAAGTTCAAACAATCTGGGGAAGATTTGTGGAGGAGATTAAACAATTAAAAATGCACCTCGGGATTTATCTTTCGGAAGCGATACTGTTAAGTTTAGAAGAAAATATCTTAACGCTGGGTTTTCCAAGAGATAAAAATTTACATAAGGAAACCTTGGAGAAGATAACCACCCGACAGTTAATTGAAAAAGAATTGCAAAAAATGACAGGTTCATACATAAAGTTGAACTTTACTACCATAAAAGAAGATAATTCCGATTCAACAGCGGTGGAGAATAATGCTGAGCATAATATGAAAAATAACTCATCTTTTGAGCAAAAGGCGCTTAACGACCCTTTAATAGAAAAAGTAATGAGAACTTTTGGCGGAACGCTAATAAAAGGAGAAAAATTTGATTTATCCTAAGCCGGTAGAAAATCTGATAAATGCTTTAACGAAATTACCGGGGATAGGTCCTAAAACTGCCCAACGACTTGCTTTTCATATTCTCAAATCTTCCAAAGAGGAAGCTGAGAATTTAGCAGAGGCTATTGTTAAGACGAAGACAACAGTTTTTTATTGTAAAAATTGTTTCAACTTAAGTGATAGTGAACTCTGTCCGATTTGTAGTGACTCTCA
>JBFWKV010000006.1:0-18869 GCA_050252475.1 Candidatus Omnitrophota bacterium
TAAAACAAAAAAGTAGAAAGTACAAGAGGAAAGGATTTATTTATTTTTTTAGAGGGTTTGAATTTTGTTTGCAGATATTTAGCCCGGCAAATTGTTCTGGACGGAGAAGGAGCAACTAAATTTATTTCTCTGAAGGTAAAAGGGGCAAGAAATATATTAGAAGCCGAAAAAATAGCCCGCACCATCGCAGTTTCTTCCCTGTTTAAGACTGCAATGTATGGTGAGAATCCTAATTGGGGAAGGGTTGTTTCTGCCTGCGGAGCTTCCGGTGTTGATTTTAAAGCAGAGAAATTGGATATTAGTTTTGGCAAAAAATTTGTCTTTAAAAAAGGTAAACCCGCAGAAGTGGATAGGGAAGAATTGAGAAAAATTTTGCGGAAAAAAGAGATAGAAGTAGAAGTTAATTTAAACATGGGTAAAGAGCAATATTTTATCTGGACAACTGATCTGTCCGAGGAATATGTGCGTATAAACGCAGGGTACGAATAAGCTTATGGAAGAAATTATTAAAAAAGCTGATGTTTTGATTGAGGCGCTTCCTTATATTCGGTGTTTTCGCAACAAAATTTTTGTTATTAAATACGGAGGTAGAATAATCCTCAGCGAAGTAGCCCAGAGACGCCTTTTAGAAGATATAATTTTTCTCTATTTTGTAGGTATCAAACCGGTACTTCTTCATGGAGGGGGTCCTTCTATTACCCAGAAGGCAGCGCAACTGGGTAAGGTAGTTAAATTTGTAGAAGGGAAAAGAGTGACAGATGAGTCGATGATTAAGATAGTAGAGGAAACCCTCTCAGAGATAAATCACAAACTGACAGAAATAGTAAAAGAGCTTGGAGTAGCAGTAAAAGGTTTACACGGTAAAAAAGATGACATAATCAGGGTGAAAAAGATAGAAGATAAGCTTGACCTGGGTTTTGTAGGAGAAATTACAGAAATAAATTCCGAGCCTATAAAGGCAGTGTTGAAAGAAAAGGCTATCCCCATTATTATTCCTTTAGGGAAAGGTAAGGATAAATTTACCTATAATGTTAATGCCGATGATGCTGCTTCAGCGATAGCGGTGAGTCTCAAAGCCGAGAAGTTAATTCTGCTTACTGATACTAAAGGTATCCTGCGTAATCCTGAGGATGAGAACTCTCTTATTTCAACCCTTAATCAGAAGGAGACGATGGAGTTGATTGAGCGAAAAATAATTCATACAGGGATGATTCCCAAAGTAAAAGCTTGTTTGAACGCTCTTCAAGGAGGAGTGAAAAAAACCCATATTATTGATGGCAGAATGAGCCATGTTATACTGCTGGAGATTTTTACCGATAAAGGTGTGGGAACGGAGATTATAAAAGAATAATGTTTTGCACAAAAATTATTTGAGGAAGATATGAAGACAGAAGAGGTAATAAAGTTATATGATGATTATGTGATGAATACCTATACCCGGATGCCGATTTCTTTAGCCAAAGGTAAAGGGTCACGACTCTGGGATTTAGAACAGAAGGAATATCTTGATTTTTTCCCCGGCTGGGGAGTGAGCGGTTTAGGGCATAGTCATCCCAAAATTGTTTGTGCTTTGAAGGACCAGGCAAAAAAACTGATTCATGTATCCAATAATTATTATCATCATCTTCAGGCGCGTTTGGCTAAGAAAATAGTTGAACTATCTTTCCCGGGAAAAGTCTTTTTCTGCAATTCAGGAGCAGAGGCAAATGAAGCTGCTTTTAAATTAGCAAGAATTTATGGAGGGGGGAAGCGTTTTGAGATTATAGCTTTTGAAAATTCTTTTCATGGCAGGACCCTTGCGACCATTGCTGCTACAGGACAGAGAAAATATCAGAAAGGATTTGAGCCTTTACCTTCGGGTTTCGTACACGTTCCATTTAATGATATTAAAGCGGTAAAGAATGCGTTGAGTGATAAAACGGTAGCGGTGATTATAGAATTAATTCAGGGCGAAGGCGGTATAAATGTGGCTGATTTTGATTTTGTCAATGAACTGTACCGTTTATGTAAAGAAAAGGATGTGCTTCTGATAGTTGATGAGGTTCAAACCGGTATGGGAAGAACGGGTAAGTTATTCTGTTTTCAACATTATGGCATTATCCCGGACATTATGACGCTGGCAAAGTCTTTGGGAGGAGGGTTGCCTATTGGAGCAACAGTGGCAAGGAAAGAAATTGCAGACTGTTTTAAACCCGGCATGCATGCTTCCACCTTTGGAGGAAGCCCTGTTGTGTGTAAAACAGCACTTGCGGTTTTTGAGACAATCGAGAAGGAAAAATTGTTAGATAATTGTAAAGAAAAAGGAAATTACCTAAAAGAAAAACTTACTGCTTTAAAGGAAAAATTTGATTTTATCCGTGAGGTTCGTGGTATGGGGCTAATGCTGGCAGTGGAATTGACCAGGCCCGGTAAACCTGTAGTGGAAGAATGCATAAAACGGGGGCTATTAATAAATTGCACCCAGGAGTATGTCTTAAGGATTATGCCCGCAATAAATGTGAGAAAGAAAGAGATAGATAAAGCAGTGAGAATATTAGAAGAGGCATTAGAACAGGTAAGCAGGGAGTTATAATTTTATTGATGCAAAAAGATTTTATCTGTATAAGAGATTGGTCAGTAGAAGAGATAGAAGAGATACTGTCTCTCGGTGAAAAACTGAAGAGAGAACCGAAAAAATTCTCTTCTTCTTTAAAAGGTAAAACACTTGCCCTTGTTTTTGAGAAGCCTTCTACACGAACCCATGTTTCTTTTATGGTAGGGATGTATCAATTAGGAGGTAATGCGTTATATTTAGGTCCTGAACAGGTAAAGTTAGGTATTAGAGAGCCGATTAAAGATGTTGCGCGTACTCTGAGTAGATATGTTGATGGGATTGTATTGCGTACTTTTTCTCATGAGAATGTGTTGGAGATGGCCAGATATGCCACTGTTCCGGTTATTAATGGCTTATCGGATTTGTATCATCCCTGTCAGGCATTGGCAGATATTTTTACCATAAAAGAAATAAAGGGTAAAATTAAAAAAGTTAAACTTGGTTTTATTGGAGATGGGAATAATGTTCTCCATTCTCTTCTTTATGGTTGCAGTAAGTTAGGAATAGACCTTTACATTGCTACTCCTAAGGGTTATGAGCCGAGTGAATCTGTTCTTAAAGAGGCAAAGAGTTTTGCCAAGAAAAGCAAAGCAGAGATTAAAACAGGTAATTCTCTTTATCCTGTAGTGAAAAATTGCGAATTTATCTATACGGATGTTTGGGTGAGTATGGGACAGGAAAAAGAAAGAGTGAAGCGTTTGAGAGACTTTAGAGGGTTTCAGATAAATAAGGAAATTATTTCTCAGGCAAAACATAAACCTTACATTTTGCACTGCCTTCCTTGTCACAGAGGCGAAGAGATTACTGATGAAGTTATTGAGAGTAAAGAATCGCTTGTTTTTGAACAGGCTGAGAACAGACTCCATGTTCAGAAAGCGATTCTTATTAAACTTTTAGGTAAGGATGTTAAAGAGAAGGGATAATATTAATATATCAAAGAAGGAGTTTCCATGAAAAAGATAATTCTTGCTTATTCAGGGGGATTAGATACTTCGGTGGCTCTCCATTGGTTGAGGGAAAAAGGTTTTAGCGTAATTGCATTTTTGGCAGATGTAGGCCAAAAAGCCGATTTTAAGCTGTTGTCCGAAAGAGCGAAAAAGATAGGTGCGGATGAAGTGTATGTGAGAGACTTGAAGAAAGAATTTCTGGAAGAATATTGCTGGAGGGCTTTAAAAGCAGGAGCGATTTATGAGGGGAAATATTTATTATCCACTGCTTTAAGTAGACCTTTAATTGCCAAGCATCTGGTGGATATAGCGAAGAAGGAAAAGGCAAAATTTATTGCTCATGGTTGTACAGGTAAAGGAAACGACCAGGTGCGTTTTGAAGTTTCTGTGTCTCTACTTGCGCCAGAATTAAAAATTATTGCGCCTCTGCGAATCTGGGATTTGAAGTCGCGGGAGGAGGAGATTGTTTATGCTAAGAAGAAAGGTATTCCTATTGACGTGAGTAAAAAAAGTCCTTATTCTATTGATTATAACCTCTGGGGAGTAAGTATTGAATGTGGAAAACTGGAAGACCCCTGGGTTGAACCACCGGAGGATGCATATCAGATGACTAAACCGGCTTCTCTTGCTCCTGACAAACCATTGTATATTGAGATTTATTTTGAAAAAGGCATACCCAAAAAAATTGATGGCAAGGCAATGGATGCGGTAGCTTTAGTAAAGAAATTGAATGAGTTGGGAGGAAATTATGGAGTGGGACGGACAGATTTGATAGAGAATCGTCTGGTGGGAATAAAAAGTAGAGAAATTTATGAAGCTCCCGGGGCATCTTTGCTCTATACCGCACATCAGGAGTTGGAAGCGATGAATCTTGACCGGGAGGTTATCCATTTTAAACCAATAATTTCGGCTAAGTATGCCGAGTTAGTTTATTATGGATTGTGGTTTACTCCGCTAAGGTCTGCACTGGATAGTTTTCTTGAGAGGATTCAGGAGAATATTACCGGATTAGTTCGCTTGAAGCTTTTTAAAGGGAATTGTGTTGTGGTAGGAAGAAAGTCGCTTTATTCTCTGTATCAGAAAAAATTAGCCACTTATAGTAAAGAGGACAAATACGACCCGAAATTAGCAGAAGGTTTTATCAAACTCTGGGCGATGCCTTATAAAAAATAGTGGTTTAAAATAAGAGGGGGGAAATGGATAAGAAACTGTGGGGAGGAAGGTTTAAGAAAGAATTAGATAAAGAAATACTTAATTTTACCAAGAGCATTTCTTTTGATAAACGCTTGGCTTTTTATGATATTGAAGGGAGCATTGCTCATGCTGAAATGTTGGGGAAATGCAACATTATTTCTAAAAGAGAAAAAGAACTTTTAGTAAAAGGCTTAAAGAGATTAAGAGATAAGATTGCATTATTTAATTTAGATGGCTATGAAGATATTCATACTGCAGTGGTGGATTTACTGCGCAAAGAGATAGGAAAGACTGCCGATAAGTTACATATCGGCAGGTCGCGTAATGACCAGGTGGTGTTGGATTTACGTCTTTATTGTAAAGAAGAAGTGAAGCAAGTTATAGAAAAAGTTAAAAGTTTGCAAGTTTGTCTCCTGAAAGGAGCAAAGAAATTTAGTGATAAAGTTACCATACCTTCTTATACTCATCTAAAAAATGCCCAGTGTATCCTTTTCTCACATCAATTACTCGCCTATATTGCAATGTTGGAGAGGGATAAAGAGAGGTTTCAGGATCTTCTGAAAAGAATAGATATAATGCCTTTAGGAAGTGGAGCAGGAAGAGGAAGTACTCTGCCTCTGGATAGATTCTATGTAGCGAAGAAACTGGGTTTTTCTCAAGTTTCCGAGAACAGTATCGACAGTGTAAGTGACCGTGATTTCGTTATTGAGATACTTTCTGCCCTTTCTATTTTAATGATGCATCTTTCACGTATTGCTGAGGATTTTATTATTTTTTCCAGTGATGAATTTGGTTTTATTGAAGGCGATGACCGGCATTATACCGGCTCAAGCATGTTACCTCACAAGAAGAATCCCGATCCCTTAGAGCTTATTCGAGGCTACACAGGAAGAATTTATGGTAATTTAATTTCGGTTTTGGTAATGATGAAGGGGCTTCCGCTTACCTATAATCGTGATATGCAATTGGATAAACCACCTCTTTTTGATTCGTTGGATATAGTGAAAAATTCAATTCTTGTTTTAGAAAAAGTTCTCTATGGGGTTAAAGTGAACTTAGAGAAATTAAAGAAAGCTTCTCTGAATGAATTTATTTTTGCCTCTGATATTGCGGAGTTTTTAGTTACCCAAGGATATTCCTGGCAGGAGGCACATAATTTAACCGGAAAACTGGTCCTTGAGGCTCTGGAGAATAAGAAAACTATAAAGGAGATGTCAGAGCAAGAGATTAAGAAAATTATTCCTCAATTGGACAAGAGTTTAATTATGGAAATGTTTGATCCTGCAAAGTCAGTACGGCGTATTAAATCTTACGGCGGTTCCAGCCCTGAGAGTATAAGAGTCCAGATTAAAACTTGGGAGAAGAAATTAAAGTAAATGCATGAGTTCAGATACATAAATAACCGACTTTTTTGTGAGGAAACAGAGGTAGAGCTATTAGCAAACCGTTTTGGCACCCCCCTTTATGTCTATAGTTATAAAACCATCCTTGACCACTACCTGAAATTAAAAAATGCTTTTCGTACTATAAGACCACTTATTTGCTATTCAGTTAAAGCCAATTCTAATCTCTCTATTTTGAAGATTCTCATAGATAAAGGTGCAGGGCTGGACATAGTTTCCGGAGGAGAACTTTTTCGTGCTTTAAAGGTAAAATGTCCACCAGAAAGAATTGTCTATGCTTCCGTAGGGAAAACCGATAGAGAAATTGCGGAAGCGATTAAACAAGGAATTCTTTTTTTCAATATAGAGTCGATACCGGAGTTAATAAATATAAATAAAATTGCGCATAGCTTAGGGAAGAAAGCAAATGTTGCTATTCGCATCAATCCCGACGTAGAACCGAAAACACACAAATTCATTACTACAGGTAAACTGACTAACAAATTTGGTTTGGATTTCCAGACTGCGGAAGAAATTTTAAAAAACAGGCGTCTCTATCCCGATGTGAAAATAAAAGGTTTACATATCCATATTGGCTCGCAGATTATTGAAAGTTCTCCTTTTGTTTCTGCCATAGAGAAAGTCGTTGCTTTTTATAAACGGTTAGAAAAAGAGAAGGTAGAATTGGAGTATTTGAATATTGGTGGAGGCCTGGGTATTGTTTATCATAAAGAAAAACCCCAGACCGCAGAGGAATTTGCCTCGCAGGTAGTACCCTTATTGAAAGAAACGGGCTTAAAAATTATTCTTGAACCAGGAAGGTTTATTGTTGGCTCTGCCGGAATACTTGTGGTAAGAGTTTTGTATGTTAAGAAGACTTCGTTAAAAAATTTTATAATTATAGACGGGGGAATGAACGATTTAATTCGTCCCGCACTTTATGGAGCATACCATGAGATAGTTCCCCTCAGGAAAAATAAATTTAAAGATAAAAAATTAATCTATGATGTGGTAGGACCGATTTGTGAAAGTGGAGATTTTTTTGCTAAAGATAGAGAAATGCCCTTCATAAAGGAAGGAAGTTATTTAGCGGTGATGGGAACGGGTGCTTATGGATTCAGCATGGCCAGTAATTATAATTCTCGCTGCAGGCCAGCGGAAGTGCTGGTAAAAGGAAATAAGGCATATCTTATTAGGAAGCGGGAAAGTTATGAAGATTTGATTAGGAATGAATTAATAAAAGTAAGACTATGAAGGATATGGACAAGCTTTATTTTGTAAAAATGGTTGCTTCCGGGAACGATTTTGTAATTATAGAGAAACCTTTACCATCTAACGCAGGCGATCTTTCTAATTTAGCGAAGGAGATTTGTGAGCGAAAATATGGGATAGGAGCAGATGGGCTTTTGGTGCTTGAGAAATCTAAAATTGCCGATTTTAGAATGCGTATTTTTAATCCTGATGGTTCTGAAGCAGAGATGTGTGGAAACGGTTTGCGCTGTGCTGCCTTCTGGACAAATTACAAGAGTACTTATAATAAACCTCAAAAACCTCTCAAGAAAATAAAGGTAGAGACAAAAGCAGGTATTTTAGAAGCAAGGGTAAATAAGAATAGAGTTAAGATAAAAATGACCGAACCTAAAGATTTCAAGATGGATATAAATCTCAATATCGGAGGAGAAAAATACACCGTTCATCATATAAACACGGGTGTTCCTCATACTATTTTGTTTGTAAATAACCTAAAGAATACCAATGTTAAAGGATTGGGGAAAATTATTAGGTTTCATCCTCGTTTTTTACCTCAGGGAACCAATGTTGATTTTGTAGAAATAAAGGATAGAAAAAATATTATATTGCGCACTTATGAAAGGGGAGTAGAAGATGAGACGCTTGCCTGTGGAACGGGGGCAGTTGCTTCTGCAATTATTACCATGGCAAGATTACCGTGTCGCACGCATGCCGAATATAGCGTAAATGTACTTACACAGAGTGGAGAGATTCTCAAGGTTTATTTTGAGAGAGATAAAGATAGGTTTAAAAATGTCTGGTTAGAGGGGACTGCAAGAATGGTTTTCTCAGGGGTATATTACCGTAGAGAGAAATCGACGAGAAACAGTTTGCAGAGAAAGAGCTAATCTTTCTCTGAGTTGAGGATATAATTTTTAAAAGTATTGAAAGGAGGAAGGATGCCTATTAAAGGTTCTATAGTGGCTATAGTTACTCCCTTTAAGGATGGGAGGGTTGACGAGGTTAATTTTAAGAAATTGATTAATTTTCATCTTGAAGCAGGAACCGACGGTATAGTTCCCTGTGGAACAACCGGAGAATCTGCTACGCTTTCTTTTGAGGAGCATGAAAGGGTAATAGAACTTACTATAGAGACAGTAAAAGGGAAGATTCCAGTTATTGCCGGTACAGGTTCTAATTCTACCTCTGAAGCCATCATGCTTACCAAACATGCAAAAAAAGCAGGTGCGGATGCTTCTCTACTGGTATCTCCCTATTATAACCGTCCCACACAGAAAGGGCTCTATGAACATTTTAAGGCAATTGCCGAGGCAGTAGATATTCCTATTATCCTTTATAATATTGCTTCTCGCACAGGGGTAAATATTGAACCGGAAACCATAGCAAAACTTGCCCATAATTGTAAGAATATTATTGGGGTGAAAGAAGCCTCCGGTTCACTTGACCAGATGTCAAGGATTAAATCTCTCTGTCCTCCAGATTTCTTGCTTATTTCTGGAGACGATAGTTTAACTTTACCCATTCTTGCCATAGGGGGAGTGGGGGTTATCTCTGTAGTAGCTAATATTGTTCCTCGTGAGGTCAAAGAAATGATTTCTTGTTTTGAGAGAGGAGAAATTAAAAAAGCCCAGCAGATACACTATAAATTACTTCCTTTAATAAAAGCAATGTTTATAGAAACCAATCCCATACCGGTAAAGACTGCAATGGGGCTATTGGGAATGTGTACAGCAGAATTGCGTCTTCCCTTATGCTCAATGTCAGAAGAAAATCTGGAAAAATTAAAAAAGGTACTTAAAGAATATGGATTGTTGAAACAGTGATAAGAAGATAGTAGAAGAAGATTTCCATTTATTTCTTTCTATATTAAAGGAGGCGGTAATGATAAGACTGGCGGTTAGCGGTGCTTGTGGCAAAATGGGGTCAAAAATTATTGAACTGGCGAGTAAAGATAGTGAATTTAAACTGGTGGTTGCTTTAGAAGCCAGAGGTCATCCTAAGGTAGGAGATTATATTCAAGGAGTAAAGATTGTTGATAACCCTGAAGAGATTAAAAATGCGGATTGTCTTATTGAGTTTACCAACCCTTCTGCTACTATAGAACATTTGAATATTGCAGTTAAATATAATAAAGCAATGGTAATTGGAACAACCGGTTTGGACGAAGGGGAGAAGTCAAAAATAAAAGATGCTTCACGTTATATTCCAATTGTGTTTTCTCCTAATATGTCGGTAGGGGTGAATCTTCTTTTTCGTTTGACCCGGGAAGCAGCGAGTAGTTTAGCTGGCGATTATAAAGTAAAAATTATAGAAGCACATCATATACATAAGAAAGATTCACCTTCCGGAACAGCAAAAATGCTGGCAGAAATTATTAAGAAACAAACAGGACAGGAAGTAGTGGATATAAAATCAATTCGGGAAGGAGAAATAGTAGGAGACCATCGGATTATATTTGAAAGTCCACTTGATACTATAGAACTATCCCATTCTGCTAAGACACGTGATATTTTTGCAAAAGGTGCGCTGGTGGCGGCAAAGTTTGTAGTAAAGCAGAGAACCGGACTTTTTGATATGGAGGCGGTAAGATGATAAAGATAACCGAACGTCTGAGGAAACTTCCTCCCTATCTTTTTGCGGAAATTGACCGTATAAAAAGGAGCCTGCGCGAAAAAGGGATAGACCTTATTGATTTAGGAATTGGAGATCCGGATCAGCCTACTCCATCACATATTGTGAATAGTCTCTGTGAGGCAGCAAAAGTTCCTCTTAATCATCGTTATGCTCTTGACCAGGGTTTGTTTGAATTTAGAATGGCGGTAAGTAAATGGTATAAAAAAAGATTTGGGGTAGAACTTGATCCTGATAGTGAAATTTATCCGCTTATTGGTTCAAAAGAAGGTATTGCCCATTTACCACTTGCCTTCATTAATCCACAGGACATCGCTTTAGTTCCGGACCCCTGTTATCCACCTTACAGAAGTGGGACTATACTTGCCGATGGTGTTCCCTATCTTCTTCCCCTTCTTCCCGAGAATGATTTCTTGCCAGATTTTAGAAAAATTAAGCCTTCGGTTCTTAAAAAGGCAAAGATATTTTTCCTGAATTATCCCAATAATCCTACCGCCAGTATCTGTCCGCCCGATTTCTATAAGGATTTGATTAAATTTGCCAGAAAAAATAAAATTCTTATCTGCCATGATGCAGCATATTCCGAGATAAGCTTTGATGGATATCGTGCACCCAGCTTTCTTGAATTTCCGGGTGCAAAAGAAGTAGGGATTGAATTTCATTCTCTTTCTAAAACTTATAATATGACGGGATGGCGTATTGGATGGGTTTGTGGAAATAGAGAAGCGGTTAGTGCGCTGGGGAAGGTTAAGACAAATATAGATTCAGGAATTTTTCAGGCAATTCAGATTGCTGGAATAACTGCTTTAGAAGGAGACCAGACATGTATAAAACATATGAATGAAATTTACCGCGAAAGGAGAGATTGCTTGGTTGAGGGATTGTGCGAGATTGGTTGGAAAGTGAAAAAGCCACTGGCCACTTTCTACATTTGGGCTCCTTTGCCTAAACCACATCGTTCTTCCCTGAAATTTGCCAAACTCCTTCTGGAAGAGGCAAATATAGTGGTAACTCCCGGAATAGGTTTTGGAAAAGCGGGAGAAGGTTTTGTGAGATTTAGTTTGACAAATAGAGTTGAGAGAATTAAAGAGGCAATAGAAAGAATTAAGAGAGTGCTTTAGGTTCATGTTGATGAAAAATGAAGGTTTGTTATATCGGGGTAGGTTCAAATATGGGGGACCGTAAGAAAAATATAGATAAGGCAATAGAATTATTAAAATGTGATAAAAAGATAAAATTTTTAAAAAAATCGCGAATCTATGAGACTGAACCTGTAGGAGATCCTTTACAAGGGAAGTTTCTTAATGGAGTTATCAAAATAAAAACCGCATATTCACCGTTTGAGTTGTTGAAGAGATTGAAAGAGATAGAGTATCTTCTGGGAAGAAAAAAGACACGGATAAGATGGGGACCCCGACCAATCGATCTGGATATCCTATTTTATAATAAGATAAATATAAAGACGAAAAAACTAACCATTCCCCACCCCGAAATACCCCGGCGAATGTTTGTGCTTAAACCCTTATCAGAAATATCTCCTTTTCTAAAACATCCTGTGTTAAAAAAAACGATAATAACTCTGTTTAATAGCTATGAGAGTAATAGAAGAAATTAAAGAGATGCAAAAATTGGTTAAGCAGTGGAGAAGAAAAAATAAAACAATTGGTTTTGTCCCTACCATGGGCTATCTCCATGAAGGACATCTCTCTTTAGCACGTCAGGCGCGAAAAGAGAATGATGTTGTAGTAATGAGTATTTATGTAAATCCTCTACAGTTTGGTCCCCATGAGGATTTTAAACGTTATCCCCGCGACTTGAAAAGAGATATAAAATTAGCAAAGGATGTTGGGGTAGATGTAATTTTTTCACCTCGTGACAGGGAGATGTATCCACGGGATTATGTTACTTATGTTGAAGTTGAAAAACTTACCGAAGGGCTCTGCGGTCGTTTTCGGCCTGGTCATTTTAAAGGAGTTACCACAGTTGTAACTAAACTTTTTAATATTGTAAAGCCTGATGTAGCCTATTTTGGGCAGAAAGATGCTCAGCAGGCAAGAGTGATTGAGAAGATGGTAGAAGATCTTAATATGGATATAAAAATAAAAATTCTGCCTATAGTGAGAGAGAAAGATGGATTGGCAATGAGTTCGCGGAATGTTTATTTAAATCCAGAGGAGAGGAAAAAGGCAGTATGTTTATATCAAGCATTAAAAAAAGCAGAAGCAATGTTTAGGAGGGGAATAAGAGATGCGGACAAAATAGTTAGAGAAATGAAAAAATTTATTGCCTCCCGAGGTGATTTTCGTATAGAATATATAGAAATAGTTGATGCCAAAACTCTTATGCCACTAAGAAAAATAAAGAACAACACCCTCATAGCACTGGCAGTATGGATAGGTAGAACAAGATTAATAGACAATATAATTATTAAAGGATAATTGGGCGATGATGAGAATAATGTTTAAATCAAAAATCCATGGTGCGGTGGTAACCGATGCCAAGTTGGATTACGAGGGAAGCATAACCATTGATAAAGATTTGCTCGAGAAAGCAAATATTTTATCCGGCGAAAGGGTACAGATTCTTAATCTCAATAACGGTATGCGTGTGGAGACTTATGTTATAGAAGGGAAACGTGGTTCGGGGATTATTTGTATGAACGGTCCTGCTGCCCGCTGGGCAGAGATAGGGGACAGGCTCATTATTGTTTCTTATGCTTTATTAGATGAGAAAGAGATTGAAAAACTTAAGGCGATAAAAATATTTGTGGATGAGAAAAATAAACCGGTAAAAGTACTTAAGGGAGATAAAAATGGAATATTCAATAGAGGAGGAAAAAAGATATTTTGAGGATTTAAAACAGAAAATTGCGGAACTTAAGAAAAAACGCAATGCAGTGATTGTTGTGCATAATTATCAGCGTGAGGAAATCCAGGATATCGCCGATTATATCGGAGATAGTCTGGAATTAGCACGTTCTGTAATTAATGTTGATGCTGACGTAATTGTTTTTTGTGGGGTGCATTTCATGGCCGAAAGTGCGGCAATCTTAAATCCAGAGAAGAAGGTACTTCTTCCTGTAAAAGAAGCAGGATGTCCGATGGCAGATATGGTAACTGCAGAGAAGTTAAAATTGTTGAAGCAACAGCACCCCGATGCAGCGGTAGTTTGTTATGTAAATTCTTCTGCACGCGTGAAAGCCGAGTCGGATATATGCTGTACTTCAAGCAATGCCATAGAAGTAGTGCGTGCTCTTCCGCATAAAAAGATAATTTTTGTCCCCGATAAAAATTTAGGAGCCTATATTCAGAATAATGTTAAAGAAAAAGAGATTATTTCCTGGCACGGTTTCTGTCCTACCCATATTCGTTTGACTGAAGAAGAAGTACTTGAGGCTAAAAAAAATTATCCCGAGGCAAAATTTATTGCTCATCCTGAATGTTGTCCTTCCGTTCTTGCCCTGGCCGATGCAGTATTGAGTACAGCAGGAATGTTTAAATATGTGAAAAAATCTTCTGCGAAAGAGTTCATTATTGGCACCGAAAGAGGATTAGTTTATCGTTTGAAGAAAGAAAACCCGGATAAGAATTTTTATCTTCCCTCGGAACATCTCGTTTGTGCTAATATGAAGTTAATTACTTTAGGGTGGGTAGCCCATTCTTTAGAATTTATGGTTCATGAGATAAAAGTTCCTGAAGAAATAAGAATCAAGGCAAAAATTTCTTTAGAAAAAATGCTTGAGGTTTCTAAAAGTATTAAGGTTGGGAAATAACTAATTCTAAATTGTATGTTTAAAATAGGTATAGTTGGATGCGGGACGATTGGTAAAGTATTGGCACATGCGATTGAAGAAAGGTTTTATCCCAAAGCCCGCCTTGTCAGTTTATACGATATTGATTTGATTAAAGCAGAGAATCTTGCTAAAGAATTGAGAAGAAAACCCCGCGTTGCTTCTACCCTTAATAGACTTATCTGGCATAGCCATCTGGTTATAGAGTGTGCCTCGGCTGAGGCTTCTGGGAATATTGCTCTCCAGGTGATAAAGCAAAATCGTGACATTCTTATTATGAGTATAGGAGGGATTCTCAACCGGCCAGAGTTGTTTGATTTAGCAAGGAAATACAATCGCAAAATTTATCTTCCCTCCGGAGCTATCGGGGGTATTGATGCTTTGCATGCAGCAAGTCTTGCTAAAATAAATCAAGTTACCTTAACTACACGCAAACCTCCACAGAGTTTCAAAGGTGCTCCTTATGTGATGGAGAAAAAAATAGACCTCAACAGGATAGATGGAGAAGTTCTTCTCTTTGAAGGACCAGCAGATGAGGCGATAAAAGGATTCCCGCAGAATGTTAATGTATCGGCGATTCTTTCCTTAGCAGGGATAGGACCTAAGAATACAGTAGTAAGAATAGTTGCTTCTCCTTTCTATACCCGCAATATTCATGAGATAGAATTTGAGGGAAATTTTGGAAAGTTTACAGCGCGGGTAGAAAATTTTCCTATGCCCGAGAACCCAAAGACAAGTTATTTAGCAGCCCTTTCGGCAATCGCTACATTAGAAAATATACTGGGGAATATCAAGATAGGCACATAGATAAATATTTAAGAAAAGAAAGAAAGGAGGTGAGTGAAGATGGCAGAGAAAGTGGCAAAGGTCGGGATCAAGAAGGAGCCAGGATATCTCTATTTTGTAGATAAGCATGGTGACATTTCCCGTGCCAAGATGGCCAGGGGCGGAAAGAAGAAGAAAAAGAAGAAATAGTTTACTTCTTTGAGATTCTGATTTTTAAGAGAAACCCCGGCGCTAGTCGGGGTTTTCTTGTTTTCTAAAAGATAGAAATCTTACTATCTTGCAAATCCAGATTATTTTATAGTATAATTTCCCCGAGTAAATAATTGTTTTGATAGTTTTTTATAAAATTTAGTTAATAAGGGTTTGAATAAAGTGTCAGATTCTATAATTATTCACGGTGCAAGACAACATAATCTCAAGAATATACACTTAGAACTTCCCCGCAATAAACTCATTGTGATTACGGGGTTAAGTGGGTCAGGGAAGTCTTCACTTGCCTTTGACACTATTTATGCAGAAGGACAGCGTAGATATGTAGAATCTCTCTCCGCCTACGCTCGCCAGTTTTTAGAACAGATGCAGAAGCCCGATGTAGATTTTATTGAAGGGCTTTCTCCTGCGATTGCTATAGAACAGCGGAGTGCAGGAGGAAGTCCCCGTTCTACCGTCGGAACTCAAACAGAGATTTATGATTATTTACGTCTTATGTTTGCCCGTATAGGAACCCCTTATTGTTATAAGTGTGGGAAGAAGATTTCGCGTCAATCAATTCAAGAAATTATTGAACAAGTAAGTGCTATCCCCGAGGGAGTAAAGATAACCATCCTTGCTCCACAAGTGAGCGGGAGAAAAGGAGAATATTATAATTTGTTTAAAAGATTGCGTAGAGAAGGTTTTGCAAGAGTGAGGGTTGATGGGATGATCTATGATCTAGATGAAGAGATAGTTCTGGATAAGAAAAAAGTTCATCATATAGACCTGGTGGTAGACAGATTTACTCTTGGTCCTGAGATGAAAAACCGCTTAGCTGATTCGTTGGAAACCGCTTTGAAATTTGGTAAAGGGAGATTGTTGATCAGCCAGGAGGGAAAACCCGATGTTTTATACAATGAGCTTTTTTCCTGTGTTGATTGTGGCATAAGTTATGGAGAGATAGAACCAAGGATCTTTTCCTTTAATTCTCCTTATGGTGCCTGTCCTCAGTGCAATGGTCTGGGAACAAAAATGGAAATTGATCCTGATTTAGTAATTCCTGATAAAGATAAATCTATTAAGGAAGGAGCAATTGAACCATGGAGGAGGGGAGGGAGAGGGTATATTCTTTATTATCGGGGTATTTTGAGAGAACTTGCTGAGAGATTAAATTTTAGTTTGGAGGTTCCTTTTAAGAAATTGAGTAAAGAAATACAAAAAATAATTCTTTACGGATGTGGTGAATGGATATGGGGTAAACCTTATGAAGGAGTAATACCTCATTTAGAAAGGCTTTTTGAGGAAACAGACAGTGATTATCTCAAAGGAGAAATTAGTCGTTTTATGAGTACCCAGCCTTGTCCTTCCTGTAAAGGTCAACGCCTAAAACCCGAAAGTTTAGCCATAAAGATTAATAATAAGAATATTGCAGAGGTTAACAGAATGTCCATTGTTCAAGCAAAGGAATTTCTTAATAGTCTTGAGCTTTCCTCATCTCAGAAGATAATTGTCCATCAGATTCTCAAGGAACTAATGCGTCGTCTTGATTTTATGCTCAATGTTGGATTGGGATATCTTACTTTGGATAGACAGAGTTCAACGCTTTCTGGGGGAGAGGCTCAACGGATTCGTCTGGCTACCCAGATTGGGGCAGGGTTAGTAGGGGTGCTTTATATTTTGGATGAACCAAGCATCGGTTTACATCAGCGTGATAATGCAAAGTTGTTGAATAGTCTGAAATCTTTACGCGATCTGGGTAATACCCTGATTGTGGTAGAACACGATGAAGCGACAATAAGGAATGCCGATTACATTGTGGACTTGGGACCGGGGGCAGGAAAACATGGGGGTGAGATAGTTTTTAGCGGCGATTTGCCATCTCTCCTTTCCCATAAAGATTCTCTTACTGCAAAATATCTGCGGGGAGAACTGAAGATAGAACTGGGGAGGAAGAGGCGTCCTTATAAAGATGCAAAATTTCTGGAAATTATGGGTGCCGAGGAACATAACCTGAAGAAAATTAATGTTAAAATTCCTCTGGGTGTATTTAATTGTGTGACCGGCGTTTCTGGTTCAGGGAAAAGTACACTTATTCATGAAATTCTCTATCGTGCACTAGCCCAAAAAATATATAAAGTTAAGGAAAAACCGGGAAAACATCGTAAGATAAAAGGGGCAGCATTTATTGATAAAGTAATAGTGGTGGATCAATCTCCCATTGGCAGAACTCCCCGTTCCAACCCTGCTACCTATACAGGCCTTTTTACCTACATTCGGGAATTATTTAGCATGCTTCCAGAGGCACGCATACGAGGATATCGGCCGGGAAGATTTAGTTTCAATGTGAAAGGGGGGCGTTGTGAAGCCTGTCAGGGTGATGGAGTAAAGAGGATAGAAATGCATTTTCTTCCTGATGTATATGTAGTATGTGATGTGTGTAAAGGAGCGCGTTTTAATGAACAGACATTGGAGGTTAAGTATAAAGGAAAGTCTATCCGCGATATTTTAGAAATAACTGTAGAAGAAGCAATGGAACTTTTTGCCAATATTCCTAAAATAAAGAATAAACTTCAGATTCTCTATGATGTGGGTTTAGGGTATATACAGTTAGGGCAGTCTGCTACTACCCTTTCCGGTGGTGAGGCACAGAGAGTAAAACTGGCAGCCGAATTAGGGAAAAAGACTACTGGCAAAACGCTCTACATTCTTGATGAACCCACTACTGGTTTACATTTTGCCGATATTGACAAACTTCTGCGCGTTCTCCATAAATTGGTGGATATGGGGAATACAGTGGTGGTAATTGAACATAATCTGGATGTTATCAAGACCGCGGATTATATAATTGACCTTGGTCCCGAAGGAGGAGAAAAAGGAGGTTTCGTGGTTGTCTGTGGGAGTCCTGAAGAAGTAGCCTCTTGTACTCATTCTTATACAGGACAATATTTGAAGAAAGTTCTGGAACCTTCAAACAGATAATTCAAAAGTTTTGGAGTTAGGTAAAGTACCTCGCAAATAAATTAATTTTCTTGAGAAAAATATTCTTCTGTGATAGATTAAGGGCAATAATATATGAAGAAAAAAGCTATTATAATAATATTTATCGCTTTAGTTTCTATTAGTTATTATACCTTTGCGGGAGAAGAAGAAGATTTTGTATTTGCCAAGAAAGCTTTTGATGATAAATTTTATGAAGTAGCAATAAAACAACTGGAATTATTCCTCAAAAATTATCCTGATAGTAGCAGAGTTCCTCAAATTCATCTTATGCTTGCCCAATGTTATTTCCATCTTGATAAACTCTTGCCTGCTCTATCAGAATTAGAAATATTAGCGAAGAAACCATTAGATGAGGGCTTACAGGAAGCAGTGTTGTATTGGTCGGGCGAGGTTTATCTGAAAGGTAAAGATTTTTCAACCGCAAGGGAATATTTTCTGAGGATAATTAATGAATTTCCTGAATCTTCCTATAAGAATCACGCCATACATGCTCTTGCCTTGAGTTATTACGAAGCGGGGGATTTTAAAGAAGCGATCTTCTGGTGGGAAAAATTGAATATAGA
Source organism: Candidatus Omnitrophota bacterium (assembly GCA_050252475.1). Taxonomy (GTDB): domain Bacteria; phylum Omnitrophota; class Gorgyraeia; order DTHP01; family DTHP01; genus JBFWKV01. Next base: position 18,330 of record JBFWKV010000006.1, read on the forward strand.
GGTTCTTCCCGAGGAGATGTCTCAGGAAGTTTTAATCTATGTAGGGGAAAGCTATTTTAAATTAGATGAATATGATAAAGCAAAGGAGAAAATTCTGAAATTTATAGACAGTTTTCCAAAAGCAAAATATATTGATGAAGCATATTATTATCTGGGAGAGATTTATTTCCGTACTTTTGAGTATGATTTAGCTTTAGAAAATTATTCTAAGATTGTTCTACGTTTTCCACGTTCTCCTTTTTTAGAAATGGCACATGCGGGTATTGCCTGGGTTTATTTAAAGACAGAACGTTATGAGGAAGCAGAGAGATATTTCAGATCCCTTATTGAGAGTAAAAAAATAACCGAAGATTTAGATTACATCCTTGTAGGATTAGCCAGTGCCCTGGTGAAATTGGCTAAATATAATGAGGCTTTAACAGTCTATGAAAGAATAATAAAGGAGTTTCCTGAATCCTCCTATTTATATTCTGCTTATGTAGGTAAAGCAGAATGCCTTTATAATCTATCCCGGTATGAGGAAACAATTGATTTTTGCAA
>JBFWKV010000007.1:0-18784 GCA_050252475.1 Candidatus Omnitrophota bacterium
ATTTTTCTTTTTCGCGCATGTTCTTTCAACATTTTATTAATTTGATTCAGGGTTATTTTCCCATAAATTTCTGGTTGGCGTTTGCCTAGAAGATTAAGATTTGGGCCATGGATAACAATAATTTTTAACATAATTACCCCCTTATTTTTCTGCTTCGTCAATGAGCATTATAGGAATACCTTCGCGAATAGGATATTTTAGTCCGCATTTTTTACAGACTATTTTCTCCTCTTTAAGTTCCACTTCACCTTTACAAGCAGGACAGGCAAGTATTGAAAGTAGTTCCTTATTCAACATTATTCTTAGACTCCTTTAAAAAATGACTTCTCAGCATATAGACAATTCCTCCTATTATACTAACAACGATTATAACCCCAAGCCAGAGAATAGATATTGCTAAAGCCTTCTCTTTACCAATGTAACTACCCAATAAAAATACATACGCTCCTTCTCTAATGCCTAACCCGTTTAAGGAAGGTAACATACTGAGAGTGGTAATTATGGGTAAAGTTAAGAAAATTAATATAAGAGGCAAGTTTATAGATAATCCGCGGGCAAGAGTTGCTACGACTAAAGTAGAGATAACTTGCGAAATAATAGAAGTGCTGATTGTAAAAAATATGATTTTATAATTATTCCTGAATCTGGCTACAGTTTTCAAAAATATCTGAAACGCTCTGCCTAAGGTAAGAAGTCTTGTTTTTAATAAGATTTTATATAGGTGATTTGAAATAAATTTATTTGAGAGGATAAATATTAAGAATAACGAAATGACAACCAGACTTATAAGAGAATTTGTTACTATGGGGGTTTTTATCCTTTCATCCGCCAATAACAAAGCTACTATTGCTATTAATATAAAGGCAAAAACTCCCAATATACGGTCTACAACGATTGAAGTGTAGGATTCCATTGTCTTATTAGTACAACGGGCTGTATAATAAGCTTTGACAAAATCTCCTGCTACCGAAGTAGGAAGAAAATTGTTAAAAAAGAAACCAATGAGACTTAGATATACGACATTACTAAGAGAAATGGCTACTCCCTGAAATTCCATGATTTTCTTCAATCTAAGGGATAAGATAATAATGATGGATATAAACAAAAGCACTGCAGTTATAAAATATACCATTTCTGTCTGTTTTAAATAAGTTATTAGAATATCAAAATTGCCACGCATAGAAAACAAAAGAATAAAAATAAAAAAAATACTCACCAGTATGCGTAGCAACTTTAGATATTTCATTTTTTATTAGAAACCTTTCTTACATAAATAGTTCTTAACTGGTATAAAAGTTCATCTAGTAAATTAGCTTCTTGTGTTTCTAAATTATTTTTTGTTTTTTCTTTCAGCATTCCCAATATATCAATAAGATACTTTGCCTGAGTTAGATCTTCTTCTTTCTTATTTGTAGCGGGATTTTCTACCTCTCCCATTGCCATCATAGCCTGTATCCCGATACCCGTGATAAAGAATTTAAAATCGGCTATTAGATGCTCGGATGTCTTTTCACCCTGCTGAGAAAATATATGTTTATCTCTTTCCGCTTTTTCTTTCCAACTTTCGTCTATTTTTTTATCGTTGTTTTCCATTATTTAATTACTATACCTGCATATCCTACTACCGAAGCGTAGTCTCCCGTAACATCACCGCTTGTCTGATACCCTATCAATTCTGCATGTTTTGCATTCCACGATTTAACCATGGAGAGCATAATTATACAAGGAGCATAGCCACACATTGTTATTTTATATTGTTTAATTCGGTTATATAGCAAAGTTTCGTTAAGAGAAAGTATAGCATCAATTGCCAATTTGTCCTTATTTTTGGTTTCTTCGTGGGGTTCGTAATGTGTCATGTCCGATGAAGCAATTACAAGAATCTTTTTCTGCCAGGGAATGAGAATATCAGCCAATTCCTTTCCCATCTCCTGGTATTCATCCAAAGAAGCTTCCTGCACAATCAGAGGTACAAAGGTAAAATTATCCCTTACATATTGAATAAAAGGAAGTTGGACTTCTAAAGAATGTTCGTAAAGATGGGCAAGATAATCCTCTTTGAAATATTTTGATTTTTTTAAAATAGTATCTGCTATTTCCTCATCTATTTTAACTTCTCCTAAAGGAGTAAGCCATTTTCCTTTCGGCATGATGCTGAAACTTGTTCCCATTCCGCTGTGGTTAGGACCGATGAGGATAATTTTTTCAGGAATTTCTATCTGTGCGAATACCTTCCCCGCGATACTACCCGAATACATGTAACCTGCGTGAGGAGAAATTACTCCCCATACCCGTTCTCTATTCAGATCTTTTTTAACTAATGTTTCAAGGGTTTTTAGTAAAATCCTTTTTTCCTGCGGGTAGAATTGCCCTGCAACACAGGGATTACGGATAATAATGTCTTTCTTCACGGATTTAATTTTATCATAAGAGAAAAAGTTAATCCAATTATTTTTTACTCAATCCTCGGGTAGCAATTCAACTATTATATAGTTATTTTCTTTAAAATAATTTTCAACCACATTTTTTAAATCTATTCTGTTAACTGCTAAGATATTCTCTTCATATTTTTTGTAATAATCGAAGCCTAAACCATAAAGTTCATTTAAAGCGCTGATGAAAGAAAAGTTGTATTTTGTTTGCAATTCGCGTTTCTGTTTCCCTATTATATAAGCCTTAGCTCGTGCTATCTCTTCATCAGTAAATTCAATAACTTTTAATTTCCTTATTTCCTCCAAAATAAGTTCTTTTACTTTATCCAGATTTTTCTTCTCAGTAGTTGCCAGAAATATGAAATAACCGCTATCCAGCCCATTAATATTATAGATATCAACAAAATAAACCAAGCCCATTTTTTCACGAATAGTCTCAAACAGTCTATTTCCCTGCCCACCTAATATTTCTTCTAATACTTTAAAGCTGAAATATTCTGGTTTATATATGGAAACTGTGCGAAAACCAATAGCTAAAACTGCTTCTGCTTTGTTTATCTTTTCCTGATAAAAAATGGGACCATTTATGGGAGCCCCTTCATCTATTTCAGAAGAGAGCTGGTTTTCTCCATCTTTCCAATTAGAAAATGCTTTATCAATAGCCTTTATAACTTCCCTTTCTTCAAAATTCCCATAAACTGAAATTACACAATTATTGGGATTGATTACCTTTTTGTAAAAATTACTGATATCCTCTAAGCCTATTTTTTCTATTGTTTCTATTTCTCCCAGTATATCCATTCCATAAGGATGATTTGGAAATAATTTGTTTTTCATAATTTTAATTACATACATAATCGGGTTATCTTTGATCTCTCTTATTTTTGCAATAGTTTGGATTTTTTCGGCTTCTAATGTTTTTGCTGTAAAGTTTACTGTTCTAATTAATTCCGATAGAAATTTGATTCCCCACACAGTATTTTCACTAAGTATATTTAAAGAAAACCCTAAACTATTATTTCCACTAAATGAACTTAAATATCCTCCCTTTTCTTCGACTAATTGATTAATTTCTTCCTCTTTTATTTTTTTTGTTCCTTTAAGAGATAGATTGGCTACAAGATTAGAAATGCCATTATTATTTTTATTTTCCAGCCTTAATCCTCCTAAGAAAACCATATTTATTGAAGAGATAGGCAAGGAATTATCTTTTTTTACTAAGGCAACCAAGCCATTATTAAGAGTAATTTTGGTTACTTGATCATTATTCTCATAGGCTTCTTCTTTTTTAATTTCCTTATCTATTTCGCCTGATGGTCTTAAAGAGACCATTACAAACTTATCTTCTTTTAGGTATTTTCTGGCTATTTTTTTTAAATCTTTAGGTGAAATTTCTTTTATTTTTCTTACATAAAAAGAATAAAAATCGGGATTTCCGGTAATAAACTCTCCTATAACAAGTTGATGAGCTTGTTCTTCTACTCTTTCTTGAGCAAGATAGAAATTATGAAGTAAAACGCTTTTTGCTTTTTCTAATTCTTTGCGTGAGAAAGACTTCCTTTTTATTCTGTTTAACTCGTCAAATATTTCTTTTATAATTTTATCTTTATTCTTATATTCTCCCGTTACATATATTCCAAACACTCCTCTTTCTTTAGGAGTATAATTAAAGCAAGAAAGCGTATAGGTAAGATTTTTCTTTATTTTCAATCTGTTGTACAAGCGTGAACTCTTCCCTTCTCCTAAAATTGTAGCCAATAAGTCAAGGGCATAGATATCAGGATGATTAGTATCTACCCCAGGAAACCCTATTATTAGATGCATTAGTTCAACAGGACTCTCTTCTTCATAATATAAAGGGGATATGAGTGGAGGTTCTATTATGCTGACTATCTCTAACTCTCTTTCTCTTTCTATTTCTGAGGTTATTGCTTTAAGTTTTTCTAATAATTTCTCTTCAAAACCTCCAACTATGCCGATAATTATATTATTGGGAATATAGTTTGTGTGATGAAATTTTTTCACATCTTCCAAAGTTAATTTTGAAAATAGTTCCGGATATCCAATGATTGGATACTTATAAGGATGTATTCTGTAAAAATTGTTAAAAAATATGCGAAATATCATCCTCTGGGGACTATCTTTTTCCATAAGCATTTCATTTAATATGACCTGGCGTTCTTTAACAAAATCTTCCTCTCTTAGAAGGGGATTAAATACAGCATCGGTTATAATTTCCAGAGCTTCTTCTGAATGCTCTCTGGGAACTGTGATACTAAAAGAAGTATAATCGTAAGTAGTATGACCATTTATTTCTCCACCTAACATCTTTATACACCTAGCAATTTCTCCCGGAGGGAATTTATTTGTTCCTTTGAAGATTAAATGTTCCAGAAGATGAGAAATTCCTGTGCCTAAATACTCTCTTTCCCGGGAAGAACCGGTTTTTACCAGAAACTCTAAACTTACTAAGGGATGATTTTTAATTTTTTTTGCCACTACTGTTAGGCCATTTTTTAGAATTATCTTCTGTATTTCAGATTTTTCTTCTGGATACAATATCTGAGAACAAGACAGTTCCCCGATAAACCAGAATAAGCTTATGAAAAAATATTTCACCCTATGCTTCATAATTCTTTAGAAAAAGTTGTCCACAGGCAGCTTCTATATCTTCTCCTTTAGACTGCCTTATGGTGGCAATTATATTTGCCATTTTTAACTGTTTTTGGAATAAAATTGCTCTTTCCAAGGGTGAGGGCTGCCACTTTCCCCCTTTAAAAGGATTATAAATTATCAAATTTACCTTCCATCTGAATCCTCGCAATAATTGTATCAATTCTTTCAGGTTTTCCTTACGGTCATTCACATCCTTTATTAACAAATATTCGAAAGTAACTATACGTTTTGTGTCTATTGAATATTGTTTACAGACGGAAATTAATTCCTTAATTGGGTATCTCTTATTTATAGGCATCAATTCGTTACGCAGTTTGTCATTAGATGCATGAAGAGATACGGACAATTCCACCTGTATATTTTCTTGGGCCAGCTTTTTTATCTTTTCAGCCAATCCACAGGTAGAAATAGTTATTTTCCGGGCACCAATATTTAGCCCAAAGGGGTGATTGATAATTCTGATTGCTTTGATTAAATTTTCATAGTTATCCAGAGGTTCTCCCATTCCCATAAATACTACATTATTAACCCTCTGGTTTAGAATTTTTTTTTGTTCTTTATTATCTTTAAGGATATAAATTATAGATTGGAGTTGATTAACTATTTCTCCCGTATCAAGATTACGAATGAATCCCCTTGCTCCACTTGCACAGAAGACGCAGCCAAATTTACATCCCACCTGGGTTGAAAGACAGGCAGTTAAGCGGTTAATGTTGTGAATAAGCACAGATTCGATTAATTTACCGTCTTTCAATCTAAAAAGAAATTTCCGAGTAGAATCAATCTGTGAGAGCTTTTCCTCCCGCAATTCTAGCCTTCCAATTATAAAATCATTTCTTAACCTTTCTCTTAACTGCAAAGAAATATCGGTCATCTCTCCGAAGTCAAAAACATTCTTTTTGTATACCCAGTTAGCAATTTGCTTGGCATGATAGGCTTTTTCTCCTTTTGAGTTTAGGTAATCTGCCAATTCTTCTATAGTGATGTTTTTTATATCTTGTTTCATATCTATTAATTTTTGTTTGGAAAACTATATCTCTAATTTTATAATATATAAAAAAAATTGTAAAGCACAACCCGTTTATTTAAATATTTGACGCAAAATAATGGAAAAATTCTTTATTCCTCAGTTTATCCCACAGAAATTCTGTTTGAACTGCGAAATTTGTTGTCGTTTTTCTGATAAGTTTAGTACCTGGGCTCCTTTTATCCTTAAGGAAGAGATAGAAAATTATAAAACACATAAATTATTACCATCTTTTGTTGAATCATATGGAACCTTTATGAAGTTGATCCAATATAATAATATTTTTATCTGTCCGTTTTTTAATTTCCTTCAAAAAAAATGTTCTCTTTATACATTACGCCCTTTTGATTGTAGATTATATCCTTTTGTTATATTTTATAATAAAAATTACACTGAAGTTAACCTGGGTATAGATTTGCAGTGTTTATATGCCAAGAATAATGACATAAATATTTTATTTAGCTTTGCCAAAGAACTGAAGAGAATTCTGGAAGATGAGGATTTAGCAGAAACGATTTATCAAAACCCCGGATTCATTATGGATTACAACGCAAACTTTACTCCTTTTTTTGTATTAAATAAGATTAGTAGAAAAATTTTTGGTGAAACAAAAGGACTAAAATTGCTCTCTTTATCGGATAAAAAAATTTTTGATAATTTTTTTAGAGAAAATGAAAAAAATTTTAGTTACAATTTTGAATATTTATATAGCTGGAAGGATATTGCTTATCTGTTATGGACAATAGTGGACGACAATCTTTTGGTATTCTGGAAACATAAAGAAGATTGCTTCCTTATTCTACCGCCGTTGGGTAAAACACTCTCTGCCAGAACCATCGAGTTTCTCAGACAATTTGTCGGCAGGAAAGTCTCTATAGATAATATTGTGGACAAATCACTGATTTTATCAAGCAATAATCATTTTAAATTAAAAAGTATCTATTCAGAATATATATACGAAAGAGCAAAAATTGTCGGGCTTAAAGGAAATGTTCTAAAATCTCAACGTTGGGCTTATAACTATTTTAAGAAAAAATATCTATCTAAAGTGAGAAAACTTACTTCTAAGGATATTGAACAATGTCTCAACCTGTATGAATTGTGGGCGGAAGAAAGGTTAAAAAAACATAAATCTCGTTATTATCATCTCCTTATTGAAGATAACTTTTTTGCTCAACGGCGGTTATTGCTTGATTATGACTTATTGGAATTAGATGGTATAGCGCTGGAGATAGAAGGAAAAATAAAAGGATACTCTTTTGGCTATCCTTTAGATAAAGACAATTTCTGTATATTTGCGGAGGTAGCAGATTTAAAATTTAAAGGGATTGCACAATATATGTTTTGTGAGTTCTGCAGAAAATTAGAAAATTACCGTTTTATTAATACAATGGACGATTCAGCATTAGAAAACGTAAGGAAAACAAAATTATCTTATCGTCCTGTGAAATTAAAGAAATTTTATTCCGGTCAATTATTATTGAACCGGTGAGGGCTGAGAAAGAAGAATTTTTTCTAATTCTTGCCATGTTTTAGGACCTACTATCCCATCTACTTTCAATCCTTTTGCTGCCTGGAATTTCCGAATAGCTTCACGTGTTTTAGGACCAATTTTCCCATCTATTTCTCCTTTATAGAAACCGCTGATTTTCAGGGCTTCTTGTATCTTTTTGTTATGTATAATTTTCTCTTCTTCGGGAGTAAGTGAAGGGGAAGGAAGAGTTTCCGGAGGGATAATAACTTCTACTTCTTTTGTTTGAAGTTCTAATTCGGCCGGTTCTAATATTTTAACCTCTTCTTTTTGTCTGGTACATCCCAAGATAAACAGAAGCATCACTATAACATAAATGATATAACTTTTGTCTTTCATTCCTTTCCTCCTTTCTTATGTTGAGAATAGTATAATAATAAAAAAGAATTGTCAAGGGGAAAAGTAATTTTTGTTATTGTAAAGATAAAATGTTATCTTTTTTCCCATAATAGGCAAGGGAAATGGAAACAGAAGTTACACGGGCTGGAATCTTTGTTTACATTCTGCACTTTTCTCTTCATATATTTAAGTACCACAATATTAACTACTTACAGCTAAGTTTTCCCTATTTGTTCTTTACAAAATTCGGGTTAATTAATAAAATGTAATAAAATTGCCCAATTTGGGTTATATTATATAGGAGAGAAGATTAATGGGGAAGATGGGGTTAATTATTATAAGTTTATGTTTTACAGTAACTTAAGAGATGCAATTTTTATCTCGAGAGTATTTTATCATTTTGGTATATAATTTGCTTATTGAGAAGATGAGAAAGAAAAGAAATAACTGGGGCGCCTTAAAAATTGCCCGTGGCATTGTGCCTTAATAAAATGACGGGTGGCGCCCAGTTTTTTTAGAATATTTTATTTATAAATTAAAGTAGTGTAGCAATAAAGCATCTCATATCTCCTGACTTAAAAAAGAGTAATATGTTTGAGCTTTTATATAACCAGCTTTACTCCATCTACCCAAATTTGCGGTTTTCTAAAAACCCCATCTAAATGACATCTGGCTCTGATTCTGCCTCCAAAAGAAAGGTTGTCTCCCAGGGCAAAATGAGCGGTGTTTTTAGCTTTCTCATCCTCAAGAACGTTTCCCGTTATTTTTGCTTTTGGATTTAACCCAATTCCAAATTCTGCAATATTATAAGCGGATTTTCCCATTGCAGATAAAAATTTTTTTAATTTTAGATTGTTAATTTTTTTAACAAAACCATCTTTAATCTCAAATTTCAAGGGCTCTTCTAATTTGCCCCATCCGGCAAAACTTGCATCCACTATAAGCTTTCCCTGAGTAGTTCCTTCTAAAGGGGAAAGACAGATCTCTCCTGCTGGCAGGTTACCAAACGCACCTCTCTGGGTATAAATACCATTGTCTTCAAAAATTTTTCTTCCTTTTATAGAAAAACTTACATCCGTTCCCCTTTCTGTAGTAACTCTAACATTTCTCCCTTTATTCAAAATCTTTGCTAATCTCTTAGTCTCAGTATAAAGTTTTTCATAATCTATATCCAAACTGCGTCTGAGAATATCTAAAGTTATTCCTGGCATAGAGGCTATCCTTACTCCATGTTTTCTTGAGGCTATTTGTCGGGCTAGAGTGTGAGATAAAGATTTAGAAGTGATTAATAATGCAATATGAGTGGTTTTTAATGCCGAAGCTACCTCGGGAGGAGGTTCTTCACCATGGACTCGTCGGGGAATAATACGCATACATAATGTTTCTATGCCAAGAATTTTTATCCTTTCATAAAAAAAATTAGCAATTTGTATTAACTGGTCATCGGTAATAATAAGAATCCTTTCCCCTTTTCGGTACCCCATGCATTGATAAACTATTTTATCTACTACTCTGTTCATCTCATATATCTTAGCCATCTCTATATGAAAATACCCTTTTTGCTTTTCCAGGGAATTTTCTTATGCTTATAAGGGAAAGGAGTTTCATCGGGTTCAGAAGATGGCAAAACTTCCAGAGTAAGTATATCGGTTCTATATGTACGATGGTTGTAACTTAATTCGGCTGAGCCAATGGAAAAAATACCGGGTTTTTTAGGAAGAAGGTGAATCTCGTATTTTATTGTTGATTCATATTCTCCTTCTTTAATTTTATAAGAAGAAGATTGGTGCGAAGAAATGACTATGAAATCTGATAAATCAGGCATCTTAATCTCCGGCGTTGTTTTATAAGTTCCTGAAATTAATATAGTAAGGATAAATTCCTCTCCCATTTTTACCTGGTTTTTATTTAACTGTGCGCTTAGTTTTATTTCGGTATTTTCTTCTGCCCAGGAAAATGATAATAGGTTATAAAAAATCAGAAATGCCGATATTGTGAACGTTTTCTTTAGTAAACTGGTCATCACTTTTCCAATAGTCTTTTTAGGTCATCTGGATCGAGAGTTCTTGACAGAGCATCTTCGAGGGATATCATTTTATTTATATAAAGTTCGTAAAGGGATTGGTTCATCGTTCTCATACCTTCTTTTTGATGGGTCTGAATTACTGAGTAGATTTGATGTATTTTAGAATCTCTGATGAGACTGCGTACTGCATGGTTAGCAACCAAAAGTTCCAAAGCAAGAACCCGTCCTTTTCCCCCGAGGCGAGGAATTAATTGTTGGGACAAAACTGCAAGCAGAACAAAAGAAAGTTGAATTCTTACCTGATTCTGTTGATATTGAGGAAAGACATCGATTATACGGTTTATTGTCTGAACTGAATCTGAAGTGTGGAGAGTGGCAAAAACAAGATGACCGGTTTCTGCTATGTTTAAGGCTGCTTCTATGGTTTCCAGGTCACGCATCTCTCCTATGAGAATAACATTGGGATCCTGCCGAAGGACATGTTTTAAAGCCTTGGAAAAAGAATGTGTATCAGAACCAACCTCACGTTGTTCAATAATAGATTTTTTGTTTGTATAGACATATTCAATAGGGTCCTCTATAGTTATGATATGACATGTTCTTTCTCGGTTTATTTTCTCTATCATGGCAGCAAGAGTTGTAGATTTTCCGCTCCCCGTGGCTCCGGTAACTAGCACTAACCCTTTTGGTTTGGAAAGTAAATCACTCAAGACATCAACCGGCAATCCACATTCTTCCATGCTCATAATGTGATATGGTAAAGCACGGATAGCAATTCCTATCTCTTGCCGCTGGTAGAAAAAATTAACTCTAAAACGGCTTAGGCCTTCAATTCCAAAAGACATATCCAGCTCTTTTTCAGTTTCAAACTCTGCTCTCTGTTTTTCACTCATTAAACTATAAGCCATCTCTTTAATAACTTCTCTGCTTAAAATTTCTCTTCCTACGGGAACAAGTTTCTCATCTATGCGAAGATAAGGTGGCATATTAACCCCTAAGTGTAGATCAGATGCTTTCTCATCCACAGCTAGTCTTAACAATTCTTCTAATTTTTTATTTATCATGTTTCCTCCTTTAATTAAAAACAGTTATAAAGATTTGGCTTTAAATTAACCCTCCATCCGTTGTTAAAGATTTCTCAAAATTTCGGTAGTCAGAAATCAAATCTTCTTTTTTAACCCCTGTATCTATAAAATCCCAAGGGAATTTCTCTTCAATTGTTCTTTTACGATAAATATAGAAATCAGGGTCTATTTTAGCCTCTTCTATCGCCTCTTTCCAGATAGAAAGGTTAAATTGCTCTCTCCAGCCATCAAACTTTGCCCCTTTCTTCCAAGCATTTAATATGACCTTACTTAATTTTCTATCTCCTCTGGAAAGCAATGCTTCTAACCAACTTTCCTCCAAACTATTTATCTTATATTTTATCAATCTATTTTTCAACCTTTCTTTTAAATATTTTATTTTATCTTCTAATAAAATTTCTTTTTCCATAGGAAGCCATTGAAAACTACTATGAGGTTTAGGAACGAAAATATTGAAACTTAAACGTATCTTTCCTGTATTATTTCCGACCCCTTTTTTTATCTTCAGTATTTTATATACCATTTCTATAATTCCTTCGATATCGTTATGGTCTTCTCCCGGCAATCCTATCATAAAATACAGTTTCAAACCACGCCAGCCGAGGGCAAAAATATCTTCTATTATCTCATAGAATAAATCTATATCAATGTTTTTATTTATGAGCCTACGCATTTTTTCGGTCCCTACTTCAGGAGCAAAAGTAAGACCACTGCGATGTGCTCCCTTGTATTCCTTAAGTATTTTTTTCATTAAAGCATTAATTCTTAATGAAGAAAGAGAAATCCCCACACCTTGTTCTTTAAACATATTATTCAATACATAAAAAATATTATGAATTTCGCGATGGTCGAGGCTTGAGAGCGATAATAAAGCTATTTCTTCATAGCCTGAAGAGAGAAAATTCTGATATGCTAATTCTTTGATTTTTTCTAAACTTCTTTCACGTTTTGGATAATATATATTTCTTGCCTGACAGAAACGACAACGATGAGGACATCCACGCATAATTTCTATCCCAATACGGTCATGAATTATTTCAATATACGGAACAACTGTTCTTCTGGGATAATGCACACTATCTAAGTCAAAAACAATTCTTTTTTTTATTTTTTTTGGTAGGGTTGATACAGCAGGATAGAAATCTTTTACCGTGCCATCAGAATGATATTCAACTTTATAAAAAGAAGGTATATAAATGCCTTCTAAATGAGCAAGCTCCCTAAGAATTCCTTTTCTTCCTTCTTTATCTTTTAAATATTTCATTCTATTTTTACAGGTTTTTATTATTTCTAAAATCAACTCTTCGCCCTCTCCTATTGCAAAAACGTCTATAAATTCAGTAAGGGGCTCAGGATTAAAACACGAACCACCCCCTGCTATAATTAGAGGAAACCCTTTTTCTCGTTCTGCACTAAATAGAGGTATTTTCCCTAATTCGAGCAAGTTAAGAACTCCTGTATAATTTAACTCCGTATGTATAGATATGCCTAAAATATCAAATTCACATAATGGGATTTCTGATTCCAGAGAACAAAGAGTAAGATTATTTTTTCGTAAAAAATCTTCTAAGTCAACCCATGGTAAAAATACACGTTCACAGAGCACATCCGGTTGTTGATTAAGAATATCATAAATTATTCTGAATCCAAGATTACTCATACCTACTTCGTATATATCTGGGTAGGCTAAACATACCTTTAGAGATTCTTTTCGGGAATGGTGATATGCGTTTAGTTCATGATTAATGTAACGAGCCGGTTTAGAAAGACTGAGTAAAATGTTTTTTGGAAGCATATTGCTTATGATTAAATTAATGCCTTTTCCCGATAGAAGCTACTATACCTAATCCAGCCATATTTACCAATAAATTAGACCCCCCATAACTTATAAAAGGAAGAGGAAGTCCTACTACAGGCAAGATTCCCAAACACATTCCGATATTTATAAAGACATGAGAAAATATCATGGTTGCTACGCCTACAGCAATAGATTTTCCCGCCGGGTCATTAGTTAAAATTCCTATATTTAATATCTCTCTGAGAAGAAGATAATAAATTAAAATTATTAAACTTGTTCCTATAAAACCAAATTTTTCTCCTAGAGAAGAAAAGACAAAATCTGTATGGCTTTCGGGTAAAAAACTAAATTGATTAGGGTTCTTAAACCATATTTTACCCAATAGTCTTCCCGAACCTATAGCTATTTTAGATTGGATTACTGTGTATCCTGCTCCCAAGGGGTCTATGTTGGGATTGATAAAGACAAGGATGCGTTGTTTTTGGTATTCTTTTAACGTTCTCCATAACAAAGGAGAAAAAAGTAGGCCTAACATAATTAAAATTATAATATTTTTCTTCCTAATATTGCAAACTAAAGCGATGGAGATGAAAATGGGAACTAAAATAAAGGCAGAGCCCAAGTCTGGTTGCAAGAATATAAGTAAGATATAGATAAGGAACATTGCTAAAGCGGTGATAAAAATTTTTATTCTTATAATTTCATCTTTATGAGAAACTAAATATTGCGTAATTGCAAGAATAATAGACAATTTAGCCAATTCGGATGGCTGGAAATTTATTCCTGATATACTTAACCATCTCTGCGCACCTGATTTGATGGGGCCAAAAATCAAAACTAAAATGAGAAGCAGAAGATTTATGAAATATAAACCGATAGAAACCCCCAGAAATCTTCGGTATCCAAAATGATAACAAAAGAAAAATACTAACAGAGATACCATTATCCAGATAAACTGTCGGCTAACAAGGCTATCTCTAATAACCAATTCTTTCCCTGAAATTCCTTTATCGGTAAGGGATATAACACCGATGGAGAGCAGTAACACAACAATCAAAAAGATTCTGTAAACACTTTCTATCCTTCTCATTGGTATTCAATAATTTCTTTTTTTAATGAAGAAAATAGTCTGTAGCATAGTTCCGCAGCTTCAATTCCCCCTCCTCCCCCGTGTTCAAGAAAAATAACAAAGCTTAACTTGGGCTTAGAATAGGGTAAAAAACCTGCAATAAGAGCATGAGAATTACCTCTGGTCGTTTGGACGGTTGCTGTTTTTGCAGCTATTTCTAATTCTTCTATCTTCGCCCGAGTCGCTGTTCCGCCAGATTCATTAACTGCCTTAAACATTCCTTCCTTCACAACCTGCAAAAATCTGGGATCAATACCGGTAAATTCTTTTATCGTACCCTGCATAGCTTTTCCTTCTATACTTTTTATAATGGAAGGGGTAATAATAAATCCTCCATTAGCAATAGCAGAAACTATACGTAAAATTTGTAAAGGAGTTACCAGAAGATACCCCTGTCCAATAGATATATTGAGGGTATCTCCGTCAAACCATCTTTCCTTAAATCTCATCTGTTTCCATTTAGGGGTTGGGGAAAAACCACTATTTTCCTCTATTTCTATACCTGTTTTTTTAGCCAAATTAAATATGTTAGCAAAATTGCTTATTTTCTCTATGCCTAATTCTAACCCGAGTTTATAGAAGAATACATTACAAGAATGCTTAATAGCTTCAATTACTGTCACATAACCATGTCCTTCTTCTAACCAGCATCTGTAATCATTATTGCCCAAACGAATTTTCCCCTCACATTTATATTGAGTATAAGGAGTAATTATACCATTACTTAAACCGGCGAGGGCAACTATCAGTTTAAATATTGAACCGGGGGGAATGGTTGCTTTAGTTGCACGGTTTAGAAGGATGGCGTGGGAAGAATTCAGCACATAATTTATATCTTGTCTATTTCCAGAAAGAAATATATTAGGATCAAAAGTAGGGGAACTTTCCATAGCTAAAATTTCACCATTTCTTACATCCATGATTATTATAGCCCCTTTGCGTCCTTTCAATAAGGAATTAACCCTCTTCTGCCACTCTGCATCAATAGTCAACCATATATCTTTCCCCGGCATTGCTTTCTTTACTCCGATAGTCCGGACAATGTTTCCAGAATTATCTACTTCAATTTGCATTCCCCCATCTTCTCCCCGCAGGTACACATCAAAGATTTTTTCTACCCCCATTTTCCCTACCAAACTTTTCATTCTATATCCATAAGGTTTTAATTTAGAGAGTTCTTCAGAACTAATTTCCCCTACATATCCGAGAATATGAGCTCCTGCTGTAGAAAGAGGATAAAATCTTAATGGGTATACCTCTATCTCTATTCCCGTTAGTGCTGGTTTTTTTTCTTCTATAATAAATGCTTTATCCAAAGTTATATTTCGAGCAAGAACAACTCTTGCCAAGGGAAAAGCTGAATTCTTTTTATACACATCCCATAATTCTTCAGAGGGAATCCCCAGTATTTTACTCAGTTCTTTAAATACGAAGTTCTTATCTTTTAATACATGTGGGAGCGCTATAACGTTTATTATTGGTTTATATGTAGCAAGTTCTTTCCCTTTCCTGTCCAAAATCTTTCCTCTTTTTCCTGGAGAAGGTATCACTCTTATGTACCCTTTCTCGCTGAGGGAAAAATAATAATCCCCATTTATTATCTGATAACGCCAGAGGACTATAATTAAGAATAGGAAAGACCCTAGGAAAAATTTTTCTATACGATATGTAATCATTTTAATAATTTTGCAAATAAAATATTCCAAACAGGCATAGCGAGATTATTGATAATCAATTTTTTTATAATTACCTCTATAGCAAAAAGGTTTTTCCCTAAAACATATTGTTTAAAAAAGTATTCCCATAGAATAGGTACTAAAAACGATATGAGGATAATAAATGAGGTGTATAAAATTTTCGTCCAGATTGTATCTTTTATTACCCATTTTGAAAGAAGAATAACTAAGTAAGCACAAATAATATAAGTTAAGGTGTTAATTCCAGGCTGAGAAGGTCCCAGTATATCCTTTATAAAACCGATGATAACAGCATAAAAAACAATCAACTTAGGATTGTAAAAAAAAGATAAAGTAAAACTTAAGATTATAAAACTCAATTTGTTTAGAGGTGAGGGTAATACAGGGACTATTGTATAATCTACTAATACAGCAAGAAGTATAACCAAAACAATTAAAATAGTCTTTCTCATTTTTGTTTTATCAGGAGAACAGTATTAAGTTTTGAGAAATCTACCGCGGGTTTTATAATTGCAGTTTTATAAAATTCGCTATTAACAATACCAGAGATTTCCCCAATAGGAATACCTTTGGGATAAATAATTCCTGCACCAGAGGTAATAACCCTTGTTCCTATTTTTATAGTACTGCTTGATGGAATAAACCTCATTTGCAACTCTTCTCCCTTTATGGTTCCATAGACTAAACCTGCCTCATAAGTATCTTCGGTCATGGCAGGCACACGTGAAAAGGGGTCGTTTATGCACATTATTTTAGAAATATGATCACCCACTTCTATTACTTTTCCAACGAGACCTTCTGAATCGACACAGACCATTTCTTTGTGAACTCCTTCTTTTTCTCCCAGAGAAACAAATATTATCTTTCTGTTCTCTGAATAATCAAACCCAATTACTTCACCGGTAATGGTAGAATATGGAATGTGTTTTTTGAATTCAAGAAGACTGCGTAATTTCTGATTTTCGGTACGGAGATGATTAAGTTGCCAGTTTTCTAATCTCAATTTTGCCATCTCTTCGTTTAATTTTTTATTCTCTCTGATAATTTGTCGGTAGTCATTATTGTGGACAAGAAAGTATGTAATATTTGTAAAGAGGCTTAAAGGGGCTTTGAAAAAATTAAAAAGAAAGGTTTTTGTTTTTTCGGCAATTCTTCCCGTTAGACTTAGAAGGACAACACAGAGTAATAGAATAAGGTAATATTTTAAGGTGGATTTTCTTTTCACATTTCAGAAGGAGACTTAACCCCACACTCTTTACTACTATAGTTTATAGTTCAAGTCTTGTAGAAACAGTTACTCTTTTTAAATACTTTAATTCATGAAGTATTTTCCCTGTTCCTAAGGCTACGGCAGTTAACGGTTCTTCGGCTATATGTACAGGAAGTCCTGTTTCTTCTGATATTAATTTGTCAATGCCGCGAAGAAGTGAACCTCCTCCTGCCAGGACAATTCCTCTCTCTATGAGATCAGCAGATAGCTCCGGTGGGGTTTTCTCTAAAGCAAAACGTGTAAGTTCTACAATAGCCCTAATAGGTTCCTGCAGTGCTTCTCTAATTTCTTCAGAATTGATTGTGATAGTCTTTGGTAATCCTGCTACAAGGTCTCTACCTTTTACTTCCATACTCATTTCTTCTTCCATAGGATAAGCCGAACCGATTCTAATTTTTATCTCTTCAGCGGTACGTTCTCCAATCATTAAGTTATATGTCTTTTTTAGGTATTCAATAATCGCTTCGTCCATCTCATCGCCTCCGACTCTAATGCTCCGCGAAAGGACAATTCCGGCAAGAGAAATTACTGCTATTTCGGTAGTACCACCTCCGATATCAATTATCATATTACCCGCGGGTTCCTGAATGGGCAATCCTACACCGATAGCAGCAGCCATCGGTTCTTCTACAAGATATACCTGTCTTGCACCTGCATGAAGTGCTGAATCCTTAACCGCTCGTTTTTCTACTTCCGTAATTCCTGAGGGTATAGCAATAACAATACGCGGTCTTACCAATACTCGCCGGTCATGAGCCTTATTGATAAAATAACGAAGCATACGCTCTGCTATCTCAAAATCAGCAATTACCCCATCCTTCATAGGTCTAAGAGCAATGATATTGCCGGGGGTTCTACCTAACATTCTTTTAGCTTCTTCCCCTACTGCTAAAACATTGTTGGTTCCCCGCTCAATAGCCACCACCGATGGTTCACACAGGACTATCCCCTTTCCTTTAACATAAACCAGCGTTGTTGCAGTACCTAAATCAATTCCCATATCATTGGAAAAGAGTCCTATTAGATAATTTATTCCTCTTGGGATATAATCTGCTATTTTCATCTTCCCCTCACTATAATTAAAAGGTTATTTTTAAATATTTTTATATATTTTAACATAATAAAAAGTTATGTCAAATTTTTTCTCTTATAATTTACTGCAAAAATGGGAATATAGTCTATATTTTCTTTTCCGATAACTCTTTCTATATTTTCTACAAGGTTGTCGTTGGGGTCAACCTCGTATTCCCTCCCCAGACTTAACCAAGTTTTATTTACAGAGTTGTTCTGGAATTCAAAGATTATCTGGGTTTTTCCAGGATAGGTGATAAATAATTTCTTTAACTCATTTAAATCTTCTTCAAATAATCCCTCATCTATCTTTAGAATTATTGCTTTGGTTAATTTTTTTCTTGCTTCTTTTAAAGGAATCAATTCTATAGCAATTATACGGGGAGAATCTTCGCGCATAGATAGTTTCCCATGAAGAAATATACAGCTGTTATTATGAATATAATTCTCAAATTTCTTGTATATCTCCGGAAAAACAATCACCTCTACTTCACCTGAAAGGTCTTCTACCGTCATAATAGCCATAAGTTCATTTTGACGTCGGGTAGTAGTTTTCTTTAATTTTGATATCATCCCGCATAAGAATATTTCCTGTCAATCTTTTATACTATTTAATTCTATAATTCTAACATTTGAATATTTTCTCATAAGTTCTTCAAATTTTGCTAGTGGATGCCCTGTAATATAAAATCCTAATAATTCT